>NZ_JBPYDC010000003.1:0-186749 GCF_051847575.1 Psychrobacter sp. 1U2 | reverse complement strand
ACACTGCTGCCACCTGTTTGAGCGCCTACTGTGATGGCGCCTGTACCAGCGTCTTGACGGACGATACCTGCGGTGCCAGCAGCTACGTTGTCGACAGTCGTCTTAACCTCTTTAATATTATCAATTAGTTTATTACTTACCGCATAGATCTGGCTACCATTAATCGCATCGGTAGAAGTTGCAGACAGCGCTCCTGGTGCCACGTTTTTGATCTGCCGCTCATTACCTTTGCTCCCAACAGAAACTTGGCGACCAGTATTATCAGCAGTTCCCGCGAAACCTGTAAAACCTGTAAATTCGATACCATTTACTGTTGCTGAAGTCACTTTTGTAGCGTCAGTGGCAGTGCTACTACCTGCTCCTAAAGCAACTGAACCATCTTTGCTTGACGTTGCTCCTACTCCTAATGCAGTAGAAGCTACACCATTTGCTTGTGTACGAGTACCAAAAGATGTTGATAAATTCCCTAATGCCGATGCTTGCACACCAATGGCTATCGCTCCACTACCAGTAGTCGTACCGTAATACTGATTATTTGCTCCCGTCTGCCCATCATAGGCTCGAATCAAATTGTCACCTGTCAGAGTCTTATAGGTTTGTGCAGCGGCGCTATTATTATTGGTTCCAGCTACCTTATTTAGATCATCTCCACCGATAGCGATAGAGGAATCGCCCGAAGCACGTATATTAGCACCTATACCTACTGATTGATCTCCTTTGGTTTGCGCATCAAAGCCAATAGCGACACTTTGACCACCTTGCGTTTGGCCTGCATTTACTTGAGTGGTCGCATTACCACCTATAGCAATCGCATTAGTTCCAGCAGAATTACTTCCGCAGCCTACTGCAATATCCCCAGTAGAATTATTTGCAACATTTCCTCCTGTACCACAGTTAGGCGTGTCTATTGAATTGTTACCTACAGCTGCCACTGCCTGCACGCTGAACCCAGCAGCAGTCATCCCTATACATAATGCGCTAAGACGCAGTAATTTTGCCCCTCCTGTACTGACAGTAGTAGCAGAGCTAGAACTCACCGTGCTGCTTGAGGATTTACCACGGCTCTTGGCATATTCAGCTACAGCAGTAAAGCAGCCAAGCGAACGATTCCATACGACTTTATAATTGCGATTCATGCTCTCTTCCTTAGGTACTAGATATTAGGTATTAGGTATCTTGATAGGTATGAGTAAGACCAGCAGTTGAGAGCATGAAAGTTAGCGTTCAAGCACTCTATGCTTTGTAAGGGGAATAAAAATTTTTAAGCTTTAACTCTTATTTAATTTTGCTTTCTTATCAATAACTTAGATAATGATTATGAAAAAAATTATTATTTTAATTGTACTGGTAAGCAATTAGTTGAACAATACCGCTTATCTTGTCATAGATACCGTTTATCTGATTTGTTATTAAATGTAACTACACATCTCAAAATGTGTTTTTAGTATTTAAGTCTATATAAATATTATTGAATATATAAATAAAGGTCTGATCGCTTGAGAGAAAATATCTGGTCAAAAAACTTTCATACAGTAATAGTGGTCAAAATAGCTATTTATCTATCATAGAAATTCTTTTAGTATGTTAGGAGTGACGTATACTAATAAAGCGTTATAAAAACTGTACTGACGGATATGTACTACTAACGGACTATAAGGATATGCAAATGTTAGGAAAGATGATGTATCAACCGCTGCTCATCAGCAGCCTAATCGAACACGCTGATAGATATCACGGCGATACGGCTGTCTACTCAAAAGAAGTCGATGGCACCATGACCCAAAGCGACTGGTCAACGATCTCTGATAACTCAAAACGTTTGGCGAATGCCTTACAAAAGCTAGGACTCAACGCCTCAGATCGCATAGCGACTCTCGCGTGGAATAACCGCCGCCACTTAGAAGCTTGGTATGCTATTTCTGGCAGCGGCTTAGTTTGTCACACCATTAATCCACGCCTCTTCCCTGAGCAGCTCAGCTACATTATCAACGACGCTGAGGATCAAGTGCTATTCTTTGATGTGACTTTTTTGCCGCTTATCGCTGCTATTAAAGATCATATCAAAGGCATCAAGCACTTTATCTTATTAGGCGATCGTGATGAAAAAGTACTAGAGCAGCTACCTGAGGTGCTGTTTTTTGATGAATTAATCGCTGACGAGGAGCCGGATTTTGACTGGCCAGAGCTGGATGAAACCACCGCCAGCTCGTTATGCTATACCTCAGGCACCACCGGCAATCCAAAAGGCATACTCTATTCGCATCGCTCCTCAGTACTACATGCTATGGCGCTGTGTATGCCGGACGTCTCATCGCTATCGGCACAAGATGTGCTGTTGCCAGTCGTACCGATGTTTCATGTCAATGCTTGGGGCACGCCTTATGCAGCGGCGATTGTGGGTTGCTCATTGATCTTGCCAGGACCGAATCTCGATGGTGATAGTTTGGTCTCAGTGATTGATGATTATAAAGTAACGATTGCGCTAGGTGTGCCGACCATTTGGCAAGGCTTACTAAACGCAGCTAAAAACAGCGGTAGCAAACTTGAGAGCATGACTCGTACTATCGTTGGCGGCGCTGCCTGTCCGCCATCAGTGATCAAGACCTTTCGAGAAGACTTCAACTGCGACGCGATACATGGTTGGGGTATGACAGAGACAAGCCCGCTAGGCACTATGAATCAGATTAAGGCGAAACACAAATCACTGAGTCGCGAGGAGATCAATGAGCTGCGCAAGTCGCAAGGTCGTCCGCCATTTGGCGTTGAGCTACGTCTCATGGATACCGAAAACCCAGAGCAAAAAGTCGCTGAGGATGGCGAGTCGCAAGGTCGTCTGCAAATTCGCGGGCATTGGGTCATTGATGATTATTTCACTCATAGACCCGATGCTATCACTGACGATGGCTGGTTTGACACCGGTGATATCGCCACTATCGACTCCGATGGTTATATGAATATTCGCGATCGCTCCAAAGATCTGATCAAATCAGGCGGCGAATGGATATCTTCTGTGGAATTGGAAAACATCGCCGCCGGTCATCCTGAGGTAAAAATGGCGGCTGCCATTGCTGCAAAGCATGAACAGTGGAGCGAGCGCCCAGTGCTGATTGTGGTCAAAGAGGATGGCTCAAGCGTCAGTGAAGCGCAGATATTAGAGTTTTATCAAGACAAAGTTGCCAGCTGGCAGATCCCTGACAAGGTAGTCTTTGTCGATAATATTGTCTTGAACGGTGCGGGTAAAATGATGAAAAATAACTTACGCGATGAGCACGGCGATGTGCTGCTGAACTCGTAACCATCTATAAGTGAAATTATAGATAGGTAAAAGCTAAGCTGCCGCTATTGAGTTACGATAATAAGCAAAGCCTGCTATCACGCAGGCTTTGCTTATATTAATATAGTCGATCCACTATAAAATAAATACAGTGCTACTGGTATAAGTTTTCTTTGCTTGCTGTGCGACTACATCACTGTTCGATGCTGCATAAAATTCATCCCAGTAGCACGCCGTAACATCTGTACTCTTTTTATTTAGGACTCACTATATTGCTCTATCCTCTAATCACGATAACTCGCGCCAATGCAGCCACAGCCGCGTATCTAGCTCAACCTGATGATAGTCTGGCTGCATGTGATTGCAAAGCTGATAAAAGGCTTTACTGTGCTCTTTTTCTTTAAAATGCGCGAGCTCATGTACTACTATCATACGCAAAAACTCTAGCGGCGCTTCCTTAAACACACTCGCTACGGTAATGCTATTGTGCGATTTGAGCTTACTACCCTGCACCCGCGATTGATAAGTATGAATGCCTAACGCCTGTTTTAGTGTACTAAGCTTACTGTCATACTTCACTTGCGATAAAGGGCTGCTTTTTCGCATATAGTCATTTTTGATGTCATTGATATACTGATACAGCGCTTTATCGCTTTGGATTTGATGCGTATTTGGATACTTATTATTTAAGTACTCGCCAAGCTGTCCATTGCTAATAAGCTTGGCCACTTGCGTTTGGATAGACTCAGGATAATGCGCGATGTATTTAAGGTTGACCATAAAGTTTATTTTATATTGAATCAGATATTCTGATATAAAGCCTGACACGCTTTGGCAAAGTCTTCGGGCGTATTAAAATTAGTTAAGTCTTGCCACTGCGAATCAAAAGCTACTTTTTGACAAATCGGCTCTATAAAGCGCATGACTCGGCGTTGACCACTATCGAGATAAGCGCGTAGTTCATGTTCGATAGCTAGTTGATATAAGGCTAATAACGGATATAAATGACTGTCATCACTTAAGCAAACGACTGATTTATTGTTGTCCTTTAAGTCAATAGCAGCGCTTAATTGTGGCCAAAGCTCAGTGGCTTTAATTAAGCTGTCGCAGCTGATAACCATTAAATAAGCCGCTGATTGAACCGCAGAGTTTTTATTATTTACTAATGGGATTAGCGCTTGTAGTGCTGACTCAATCGCAACTAAGGCACCGCCCGTATCATTCTGTCCATAATCTTTAATATGAAAGATAGGAGCTGTAGCGTGAGTCATTAACTCTTCATCAACCTTAAAACCACGCTCATTATCAGCAATTATAATCGGCACGTTTAATTCGATAGCGTGCCTGACATGATAGTCCAGTAGGGTCTCACCGCTGAGCAGCCTTAGCTTAGCTTTGGGCGAACCCATGCGTTTAGAGTTACCACCTGCCAAAATGACAACTCCGGCTAATTGTATATTTGCTACGACCACGGGAACGGCTGCACTTCTACGCTTTCACCTGCTTTCAAGTCACCGCTGTCTTTTGCTAAGACGATGAGACAATTGGCTTGGCTTAATTGTTTGATACGGTGCGATTGCTGCTTAGCAAAGGCTTTAACACTGAACTCACCGTCAAAACCATCACCATTTCTCGATAATATTCCGCGCTGAAAATCTTTACGTCCGGCTGACTTTCTGACATCATTTTCAAGCTTAGCCTGTATGGTTCTCGCCATCGGCATATCGCCAACACTAACGCCAGACAACCGCCACAAAGACGGAATGACGAGCTGTAGCGTACCTACCAAAGTAGACAATGGATTACCCGGTAGCCCAAAAAACAGTACAGGTTTTGCAAGACGGTTATCGCTATCTCCTAATAACTCGCCAAAGACAAAGGGCTTGCCGGGTTTCATCGCTACTTTATAATGGTTGATTTTACCGAGTTGCTCAATGACTGTAGTCAAAAAGTCATAATCACCGACCGATACGCCAGCGGTAGAGATGAGCACATCGCATTCCTTCATAGCCTTAGTGACGCTGGCGACAGTCTGCTCTAAGTTATCTGGGATAATACCGTAATCCTCGATCGTTATCGGCAGCCCTGATAATAGGGATTTCAGCGTTGGGGTGTTGGAGTTATAGATTTGCGCTAAGCCCTCTAACGGCTGACCGATAGCGACTAACTCATCGCCTGTCGCCACGACTCCAACCTTTAGAGGCTGATAGACTTCAACTTCTGCCATTCCTAAATTAGCCAGTAAGCTAATATCAGCAGGATTAAGACGTTTGCCCTTTTGCAAGACTATCTCGCCGACTGCGATCTCCTCGCCTTGCTTGCGAATATTATTATCGGTTTTAGCCGCTTGCGTCAGCATTATATTGTAAGGCTTTGATTTATCAATCGATGCACGTATCTCAGCAAAGTTAGTATTCTCTTGCATAACGACGGTATCGCCATCGTCTGGCACGACAGCACCGGTAAAGATGCGAATGCCTTGTCCCGCGCTTAGCTTACCTGTAAAGGGATTACCCGCTTGCGACTCGCCAACGATTTCAATAGTACTGTCTGCATCGAGCGTACTGTCTGCAGCGATACTATAGCCATCCATCGCTGAGACGTTTTGTCTAGGTACATTAAATGGCGAGACGATATCTTGCGCTAAGATATGATTTTGGCTCGCTAACAAATCGATAGTTTGCGTTGCCCGTCTAGCTATTGGAAAATCGTGCTGATTATGCTGCTCAATACGCTGAGTGATAGCTTGTTGCAAATCTTCTAAAGTAATCATGAAATGGGTACTTCCCTATCAGTAATTTATTATTGTTTTTTGAGAGTTATAGACAATGTAAACTTTTTAGCGCGCTGGGCATACCTTACGCCTACTTTAGCTTTTTGTGAATGGTATTAGTATAATAAGTTACTCTATCATCACGTAAAAATCCAGCTAGTCCTAGGCCATAACGCTCTGCTACTCGCACCGCGGTACTAGTCGGCGCCGACATACCCACGAGCCAAGGCAGCTGCATCCGTATGGCTTTTTGCACCAGCTCGATGGATAATCTTGAGGTCATCACCACACAATCAACCTCCGCCTTTTGTCTTAATTGCCAACCAATTAGTTTATCTAAAGCATTATGACGGCCAACATCTTCAAACAGATATAGCTGATCTTTGTGCAAACTTGCAGCCGCATGTACTGCCCCCGTCAGCTGATGGGTATGCTGCATAGCATCGACTTGCGCTCTAATGCTTAAAAGAGACTGCAAACTTGGCTTAGCGGTTTTCGTTTTTTTGTTAAGGACATAGTGACTAAGATCAGGTAAAGCTTGATTGAGCCCCGTGATACCGCACATCCCGCAGCCCGTCCGTCCTGCTAGCTGCCGTTTTTGTGCTTGAATACGCTGATGACGGCGCTGACTCAGGACTAATTCGACCAGATAAGTATCGTAGTCCAATAAATGCTCAAAATTGCTATGATTAGGTTGAATAGTTTCAGCGGCGTCCTGAGTAAAAGCCTTTAATTTTGCTGCATCACTGAGTTGCGTCACTTCCCAATCGAGCAAATCACGACTATGCTCAATCAGCCCTTCGCTATATAAAAAACCAAGCGCTAGCTCTTCGAGCTGATTGGGGCTAGCCATGAGTACCGCGTAATGAATACCATTGATAACGATAGCCACCGCTGCTTCTATGGCAAGGCTCGCTGACTGGTTTTCGACGCTGACAGGCTTTGAGTGTTGATTATCAGATAGTGTCAGATTTAGAGTGTTATTTGGAGCATAATTGTGCTTTTGCGTCAGATGACTGCGTGCTAGCGGTACTGCAGCTGTCGAAACAATACCTTGTTCTGACTCTTTGTAAGTTATGTCAGTGCTATCTTTAGCCATCATTAGCTAGCGAACTCACTTATCATTTAATATTAAAAATAGTGGGTTATATTGAGCTAACCCACCTTATAACCTCAGGCAAAAACAGTTAAGCTGAGTTCAGACGGCTCTCAGGGTTATGGTCTTGGCTGACTTGTTCTGTGCTGACTCGCTCTACTATCACCGTTGAGGACTTATAAGCGGGTATGTGCGAGCTTGGCGCATGCGTATCTAAGTCAAATAAATCATTACACTCAGGATAATATGCGGCTACCGCATTGGCAGCGATATCCATCTCGGTCAATACTAACGGCCCTAACGTGCGCATCTGCTCATGGCTATCTTGCCGTGAGATTATTACTGCATCGCCTTTTTGCCAACCCAAACGGCTGATCTCATCCGGATGCATAAACAGCACATCGCGGCGCTCAGTTTGACGATAGCGATCTTGGTAGCCAAATATCATGGTATTGAACTGATCATGACTGCGCACACTCGTGAGCTGCCAGACTTTTTGCGAGTGAGTAGCTACCGTACTCTCATCCAAGCTATTGTCTATCTCAGCTTGCAAATCTTCAGACGCCTCCGCCATTTGCCGAGCGACAAAGGTAATCGGATACTTGGGTACTTCAAACTGCGCTTTACCGCTATCGGTATTCCAGACCCGATGACGCGCCGGATGATACAGATGAAAACCGCGATCCGCCGCGCGAACGCGCTCATTGAAGTCCTCAAAACCCTCGATAGCTTGCGCCACATAATCACGAATGATATCGAAGTCTTGACTCATTTTTTGCCAAGGGATGTCAGTATCGTCACCTAACACATGCGTTGCTAAATCAGCGATGATCTGCACCTCTGATTTGATATCCTTACTGATAGGTTTGAGATTACCTTGCGAGCGTGAGACCTGACACATAGAATCTTCTGTGGTGGCAAACTGCTCGCCCTTTGCGGTAATAATTTTTTCAGTGCGGCTGATACAAGGCAGAATAATATTGTTCGCGCCTGGATATAGCATAGTGCCATTGAGCTTAGTACCGACAAAGACATTGAGATCAGTAGTCGTTAATGCCTGCTGAATCGCGCTCATATCAGGGGCTGCAACGGCATAGTTACCGCCCATACTGACAAAAGCTTTTAGCTTACCTTCAATTAATGCTTTGGCGCCGCCGACGACGTCGAAGCCATCTTCTTGCGGCATCGGACGCTTAAAGACGCGCTCTAAGCTATCAAGTAGTTCTTGCTTAGGGCGCTCATGCACGCCCATAGTGCGATCGCCTTGGACGTTTGAATGACCGCGTACCGGGGAGGCGCCAGCCCCGTCGACACCTATCATGCCCATCAGCAACAACAGATTGGTAATCATCGCCACATTATCATCGCCTTGTACATGCTGGGTGATACCCATACCCCAAGTGCAGATGGTCTTAGGACTAGCAGCCACTTGTTTTGCTAGTGCGATAATCTGTGCTTGCTCAATACCGCAGCCCAGCTCAATATCCGCCCAAGTCTGCTTACCAATCCACTGCTTGAGTGGCTCGTATCCTGAGGTGTGCTCAGTGATAAAGTCGTCGTTGATTTTATCATTATCAATCAGCCACTTTGCTAAACCTGTTAATAAGGCAGCATCACCGCCGATCTGAATTTGCACCACGTCATAGACCATAGCATCGCTTTGCCCCGCGGCCATATGGCTAGGCTTTTGCGGATTTCTAAAGGCGCTAAGGCCCTGTTCGCGCATCGGATTGACTGAGATAATTTTGCAGCCTAGCTTGTGCGCATGAGCGAGCATTTCAAGCATACGCGGGTGGTTAGTTGCCGGATTTTGACCGAACATAATGATTAGTTTGGCTTGCTCAAAGTCTTCTAGCATTACGGTGGCTTTGCCTACGCCTAGCTGCTTGCCGAGCATCACTGAGGTCGGCTCATGACACATATTGGAGCAATCGGGTAGATTGTTGGTGCCATAGCAGCGCACAAAGAGTTGGTACAAGAAGGCCGGCTCATTAGTAACGCGGCCTGAAGTATAGAACAGCGCTTCATCTGGTGAGGCGAGCTTGTTTAATTGTTCAGCGATGATTTTATACGCAGCATCCCAAGCAATGGGTAGATATTTGTCTTGCTTGGCATCATAGCGCATCGGCTCAGATAAACGGCCACTATGCTCAAGCTCATAACCACTCCAACCTTGGAGCTGGCTTACGGTATGGCGAGCAAAAAACTGAGCGTCGGCTTTAACGGACATGGTTTCGCTAGCGAGTACTTTGATCCCCGTCTCGCAGACATCAAAGGTCTTATGCGACTTGTGATCAGGCCAAGCGCAGCCTGGGCAATCAAAACCTCCATTCGGCTGATTGCTTTGTAGCACGCTTAAACTACCACGCAAAAACGACTTATAATCCATCAGTTTGCGAGTAGAGGCTATCAGTGCAGGCCAGCCAGCGGCGGGATGAGAATAAATAGGAATTTTTCGCATAGCAAACCTCGCGCACAAATGAGTTAAAAACGGATAGTGGTGACTTTATCTTAGCACTACTTTTACGCAAGTAAACACGCCTATAATAAAAAGTAGCAAAACTCCTTAAACCAGTACCAACTGAGTCATATTAACCCTTCATAATCCTACACTTAACTATCCATCGCCTCTTAGGCACTAATCGTTATTTATTCATTATCAAAACACGATAAAAAGACCTTATAGAAGCTAACTCTAAAGAGTAACCGTAAAAAGTAATTATAAGTTGTTTATTAAAAGGGCATTGAGTTTTATTAGCGCGCCTATTAGGCAAGTCTTAGCGGACTTGCCTATCTTTATGGCTCATGCTTTTATCCCTTCTATTCTTAACACTCCATAAAGACACTCAGCAAAATCTATTGTTATTCCCCTATTTCTATTTTTATGACTCTATTAAAGTAAGGATGTACCATGATAGCTATTAAGCGTTCACGCTTAGCAGTAGTAACCGTCAGTCTTAGTGCAGCCTTAGCACTTAGCGCTTGCGGACCAGCCAATGAACAAGCGGCCCCCACTCCTGAAGACGCTGCAGCCGCCTCAGATCTACATCATGACCATGATATGAGTGGCAAAGACTTAGCTATGAATGACGATATCACTCATAGTGAGCCGACCACGCCTATGTATCAAGAATACAATGATTCTATGACTCAAATGCACAGTGAGATGATGATCGGCATGGCCTACAATGACCCTGATTCAGCTTTTGCTCAGGGGATGTTAGGTCATCACCTTGGCGCCGTTGATATGGCTAAGATTCAGCTAAAATACGGTAAAGATCCAGAGATGCTACAACTGGCGCAAGAGATCATCGACGCGCAAGAAACCGAGATAGAGCAAATGCAGAACTGGTTAAACAGTCACCCTGATGTCGCAGCTCCTATGGCTGACACTGCGGCTATGCAGCAAGCTTACGCCACTGGTATGAATGATATGCATGGTGAGATGACGCTTGGTATTACCGACCCTAACCCTGATATGGCCTTTGCACGCGGTATGCTACCGCATCACAAAGGGGCGGTAGATATGGCTGCAGTGCAGCTGGAGTATGGGAAAGATCCAGAAATGCTGCAACTGGCGCAAGAGATCATCGACGCGCAAGAAGCCGAAATAGAGCAAATGCAAAACTGGATCAAAGCTAATGGCGGTAAAGTGCCTAGCGCTTGATTTCTAGTGCTTGTTTCCTATTACACGATGCTGGTTAGCTAAAAGTAACGAGCAGTCTTTGACAAGATATTAATTAAAAACTAACCCTGACTAACGATAAGTTTACTCAGGGTTTTTTGTTCATATAAAGCACTCTTGTACTATTAGTTATAAACCAATAGCTATAAACCAAAATTAATTATGTGCCAAAATTTTTAGAGCATTACTTTTAGACCAGTACTTTTAAACCAGTACTTTTAGATTAGTACTTTTAGATTAGTAACAACCATCACTACCCCACTAATCACCATCAATAAAATCAGCATCACTCGAAACTGCTTAACACTCATGCCCGCCAAAAAGCGCTTACCAATGACATTACCGATAATAGCGCCTAGCCCCAATACGAGACCGTAGAGCCAAAGCTGAGCGGTCAGCACGCCAAAAAAAGCATAGCTACCAATCTGAGCCAACCCTACAAAAAACGAGTTGGCCGTTTTGGTGGCGATTAAATCTTCTTTTTGTAGTCCCGTGTTCATATAAAACGGATTGAGAACAGGCCCTAGACCACCAACGATAGTGCTTATAGAAGCCGTGATAAACCCTAAAGGTATAAACCCCATTTTGGGCATATAAAAGGTCTTATCTACTTGTCCAAAGCGATATTGAAAAATAGTCGACATTAGAAATAGACCAACCAATAATTGGATCCATTGCCCATCAAGACGACTAAACAAAAATGCCGCCAGCCACGCGCCGATGATAGCGCTTGGCACATAGTATTTTATCAATGACCAGTCGATATCCTGCCAAAATAAATATAGCCGCGAAGGGCGACTAATAAAAGTACCTAGATTAATAATGGGAGCGGCTGATGAGGCACCGAGTAGCCAAGAGGTAACGGGTATCAGCAGCAAGGCACCACCGCCACCTGATACGGTAGAGAGTATAAAAGCAATCATACCCGTCAAGAACAAGCCTATTAAATGCCAACTGGGAATAGCTGACAATGTATTGAACAATACATCAAGCAATGTATCGAACATTGCGGTTGACGCTGCTAGGGCTGCAAACACTACCATTTCAAATCCTAATCCAAAAACTTCTCTTTAATAGCTCGTTGCAAATAGCTATCTGACTCATAATAAGTAGGTTTGTTGCACATACTCCACGCACCAATCATGAAAGGTTTGCGCAGCAGGTGAGATCGTCTTATTGGCTCGTTTAAAAATACCGATTTGCCGGGTCAAAACCGGCTTGAGTAGCGGCAGCCAAATAAGATCAGGCTCATTAGATGGAAAGGCTAATTTGGGCAAGGTAGTGATACCAAGATCGTGACGTAATAAGGAAAATAAGGAAGTAATATTTTCAACCGTATAACGCGCTTGCCGATTCAGCACCTCAGCAGGGGTATTCTCCAGCAGGACACAAGTGCCATTATAGATGAATGGCTGTTCAACGAGTTGCTGCCAACGCAGCCCTTGTACTGACTTTGACTGACTTTGACTGAAATTCAGTGGGTTATCTCGCAGACAAACCACGCCAACTGGATCCGATATCAAAGGCGTAAAGTCGATATCGGCTTGATTGATAGTATTGCAATTTCCCAACGCCAGATCCACCTCTCCTGCCAATAACCTATTGGCGACGCCAACTGAATTATCATCTATTAATACAATCTCAATATCGGGATATTTTTTGGAATATTCGGCCAACACGCTAGGTAATAATTTGGTCACTAGTGACGGTACGCTTGCGACTCTGATTTTTCCTTTATCGCCCGCCGCAACCGACTGCAAATCCTCCTCGAGCGCTTGATAAACCGCCATAAACTGCGCGATTTTCGGCAAACAAACCTCACCAAAGGCGCTAAGACTAGCTTTGTTACCGCTCTCGAATAAAGGCTGACCAAGCGATTTTTCTAGCTCCTTGATAGACGCCGATAACGCCGCTTGCGTGCGATGCGCACGCTCTGCTGCGGCGCGAAAACCGCCCTCTTCTACCACTAATAAAAAATGGCGCAGCTGTTGTATTTTCATAATGGTTCTGCCCAAAACGATTAATCTATAACTTAGCTTAGATGATAAATTAAATCTATCATTATTAATATTTAATGAGTTAGATTTGTCAGACTGAAACGAGTAGCATTAATGCTAACCACAGGACTATTAATCAGAACTATTAAACGACGATTTAAAGTTGTGATATCTGTTTATGATATTTATTTATGTTATTTAAGGAAGCTAGGGTTATGACCACTCATTCAGCCAAACAAGCGGTAAAAACGTCACTTTACGCCTCAAAAGCGCCCCTTGAGTGGGCAGTCACGAGTAATGGTACCTTATACACCGCGCAAATCCCGATCGATGACAAAGGGGAGGTTGTTGCCGGTGGCATCGAAGCACAAACGCGGCAAACACTCGATAACCTTAAGCACACCTTAGAGAGCGCAGGCGTTGGCATGGACGCGGTATTACAAGTGCTGATCTATGTCACCGATCGCGACTACCTCAAAACCGTCAACCAAGTCTATGCCGAATACTTTGCAGCGCCTTATCCCAACCGAGCAGCGCTCGTGATAGCGGGACTGGCTCGCGAGGAGATGCTAGTTGAGCTAGTGGTCTATGCTGCTGTGCCTTAAGCGCTTTATAGGTTATTAAATATAATTATATTTGAATCAAGATTTTTCATTCCTTCAAACTATTTTACTAAGGATTTATTTATGTCTACTCAAACCGCACAAAGCACGCTCAAACAAGACCCAACCCAAGCGCTTTATATCAATGGCGAATGGCAAGCGGGTACAGATACTATTGATAACATCAACCCATCGGATACCAGCCAAAACTTAGGCGAGTTTGCGCAAGCTAGCACCGACCAAGTCAAAGATGCTATTGCTGCGGCGCGCCAAGCTCAGCCAAAATGGGAAGCCACGCCGCTTGAGAAGAAGCAATCTATCTTGCAAGCGATTGGTGATGAGATGATCGCGCGCTGTGACGAATTAGGCACGCTGCTATCGCTAGAAGAAGGTAAGCCGTTTGCGGAAGGTCGCGGCGAGATTTATCGCGCTGGTCAATTTTTTCATTATTACGCGGCCGAAGTCTTACGTCAAATGGGCGATTTAGCAGACTCAGTACGTCCAGGGGTAAAAGTCGAAGTCACCCGTGAAGCGGTCGGCGTCGTCGCTATTATCTCCCCTTGGAACTTCCCAACGGCTACGGCGGTATGGAAAATTGCGCCGGCTCTAGCTTTTGGTAATAGCGTGATTTGGAAGCCTGCGAACTTAACCCCAGCCAGCGCCGTTGCTATGGCGGAGATTATCCACCGTCAAGGTCTACCAGAAGGCACCTTTAACTTGCTATTAGGCGGTGGCTCCTCTGTGGGCAACGCGCTGATTAACTCGACCGACATCGATGCGGTGAGCTTTACTGGCTCCGTACCGACCGGCCGAAAAGTCGCTGCCGCTACCGCGCCTAACTTCGTGCGTTGCCAGTTAGAGATGGGCAGCAAGAACGCCTTGGTCATCGCTGATGATGCCGATATGCAAATCGCGGTTGATGCGGCGATTGGCGGCGCGTTTGGCGGCTCAGGACAGAAATGTACTGCTTCCTCACGCCTCATCGTGATGGATAGTGTCCATGACGCCTTTGTCGAAGCTATGGTCGAACGCATGAAAACTCTAAAAGTTGGTCACGCATTAGATGACGGTATCTTCATGGGACCCGTTGTCGATGACAAGCAGCTGGCATCGAACATGGAGTGGGTTGAAAAAGCCAAACAAGCAGGCGCCAATCTAGCTTATGGTGGCGAGCGTTTAGAGATGCAGCATGACGGTTATTATATGGCGCCAACCTTGTTTACTGAGACCGAAAATAGCTGGGATATCAACCAAGAAGAAGTGTTTGCGCCCTTAGCTTGTGTGATACGCGCTAAGAACTTGGAAGAAGCCATTGCCATGACCAACGATACGCGCTTTGGATTGACCGGCGGCATTATCACTCAAAGCCTACGCAGTAGCGCCATGTTCAAAGAGCAAGTGCAAGCGGGCTGCGTTATGGTCAATCTGGCGACAGCGGGTACTGATTATCATGTACCGTTTGGTGGCCGTAAACAGTCAAGCTTTGGCCCGCGTGAGCAAGGTCAATACGCCAAAGAGTTTTATACCATCGTCAAGACCGCTTACCAAAAGGCGTATTAATTTTTTATAAAAATAAAATCGTAGTTGATATAGAAAAAGTGTGACTGGGATGCATTTTTTGCAGCCTCTGTAAGCGAGACGAGCAGCAAGCCAAAAAATTTATACCAGTTACAAATTAAAATCTATGACATTACGTCATTTAAAATCGTAAATTTTTCCAAAGCATAAAGGAAACGGATATGTACCAAGATCATATCGTCATCGATGGCTTACAGTATAGCCACTGGGATCGCGACTATTTCAAGATGCTACAGGCCAGCGGTATCAACGCGGTACACGCCACTTTGGTCTATCACGAAGACGCGCGTCAAACGATGACCCGCTTCAGCGAGTGGCACACGCGCTTTGAGCAAAATAGCGACTTAATCTTGCCCGTCTACAGCGTAGACGATATCAAAACAGCAAAGGAACAAGGCAAAGTCGGTATTTTCTTTGGTGCGCAAAACTGCTCACCTATCGATGATGAAATTGGCCTAATCAGCGTCATGCGCCGCTTAGGTCTCTTGATAATGCAGCTGACTTACAATAATCAAAGCCTGCTAGCAACCGGCTGCTATGAGTCAAAAGACAGCGGGGTCACGCGTTTCGGTCAGCAAGCGATAGCGGAAATGAACCGCGTCGGCATGATTATCGATATGTCGCACAGTGCTGAGCAGTCTACCCTTGAGGCGATAGAGCACTCTACGCGCCCGATTTGTATCAGCCATGCCAATCCGACTACCGCCCATGATGCGCTGCGTAATAAATCCGATACCGTTATTAGTGCCTTAACCAAAGCAGGCGGCTTGTTAGGGTTTAGCTTATATCCGTTTCATCTGCCCAATGGGAGCGACTGCAGCCTTGATGACTTTTGCACTATGATTGCTAATTGCGCGGATAAGTACGGTGTCGAGCATTTAGCCATCGGTAGTGATTTATGTCTTAATCAGCCAAAATCTGTGCTCGAATGGATGCGTAATGGGCGCTGGTCAAAGGCTATGGATTATGGCGAAGGCAGTGCTAGTAATTCAGGCTGGCCCGATACTCTACCTTGGTTTGCAGGTAAAGACGGTATGGAAAACATCTATAACGGTCTTTTACAGCACGGTTTTAATGACACTGATGCAGGTAAGATTATCGGTCAGAACTGGTTTAACTTCCTAGAGCAAGGTATTCAGCCTTTGGCTTAAAAATTTTGATCGACGTCTTTGATGTTCAGATTTGAATTTAGCAACGTGACGATTTAATCCGCTATAAAACATCAGCTGTTTTCGGCGTTAACCCCTATTTGACATCATATATTTGACTGTCTTATTCGAAGTTTTACGGTTGATCTGATGCAAGCTAATTAACGCATGACGACGTCATGACAACTATAGGAAGCCAAACCATGACTGATTTAAAGGGACTTAAGCAAGACGAGCTCGGACGCTCTCCTCGACCTACTTTAATCGAAGAAAATACTGATACTTTAGGACTAAAAAACCCCGCTTTTTGGTACAGCGGTGGTTTCATCACCCTTTTTGTGATGATGGCCATTTTTGCTGAAGAGCAACTAGCGGTAGTCGTCAATACTGCTTTTACTTGGTCAGCTGATATCTTTGGGCCTTTTTGGCAAATACTACTTCTTGCCACTTTTGTGATTGCTCTAGCCGTTGGCGCCGGTCGTACAGGACGGGTAATTTTGGGTAATCTGCCCAAGCCTGAGATGGATAATTTTAAGTGGATGGCGATTCTCTTTTGTACCCTGCTCGCTGGTGGCGGCGTGTTTTGGGCGGCGGCTGAGCCTATCGCTCATTTTGTCACCGCGCCGCCTGTCTATGGCGAGTCCGCTGATCTACAGCAGCGCGCTTTTAATGCCTTATCGCAATCTTTCATGCATTGGGGGTTTTTGGCGTGGTCGATCGTTGGTAGCTTGACGGCTATCGTCGTGATGCATTTGCATTACGATAAGGGCCTACCGCTCAAACCGCGCACCCTACTCTATCCGGTGTTTGGTGAGCGCGTACTCACTGGTCAGACCGGCGCTATTATTGATGCTTGCTGTATCGTTGCCGTTGCTGCAGGTACGATCGGTCCGATTGGTTTTTTGGGACTGCAGACCAGTTACGCGCTAAACGAATTATTTGGCATTCCTGATACCTTTGTCACTCAGCTGATTATCATTGTGGGCGCTATCGCACTGTATACCATTTCGGCGATTAGTGGTCTGGCGCGCGGTATGCAGTTACTGAGCCGCTTTAACGTTATATTAGCGGTTGCGCTGATGCTATTTATTTTGATCCTTGGGCCGAGTAACTTTATCGTTAACGGCTACATCCAAGGCGTCGGTACGATGGTACAAAACTTCATTCCGATGGCGACGTTTCGCGGTGATGAAGGCTGGCTTGGTGGCTGGACGGTGTTCTTTTGGGGCTGGTTTTTAGGCTACGGTCCGATGATGGCGATCTTTATCGCGCGTATCTCGCGAGGCCGCACCATTCGTCAATTAATCACTACGGTTTGTATCATTGCGCCGCTAGTGACTTGCTTTTGGTTTACCGTAGTTGGTGGCTCAGGCCTTGCGTTTGAAATCGCTAATCCGGGTGTGGTTAGTAGCGCCTTTGAAGGCTTTAATCTGCCAGGTGCCCTGCTAGCCGTTACGCAGTCATTACCTTTCCCTTTGACCATCTCAATACTGTTTCTTATTTTGACTACGGTGTTTATCGTTACTACAGGCGACTCGATGACTTATACTATTAGTGTGGTAATCAGCGGCGAGCGTGAGCCTAACGCTATGATTCGTACCTTTTGGGGGGTGATGATGGGTATCACTGCTATCGTTTTAATCTCTTTAGGATCAGGCGGCGTCAGCGCCTTGCAGTCTTTTATCGTGATTACCGCGGTGCCCGTCTCTTTTATCTTGCTACCGTCACTTTGGAATGGGCCGCAAATCGCGCAGCAGATGGCACGCGATCAAGACCTTTATCGTCCTAATCGCGTGGAGACTGACTATCTCATTCAAGAGGAGAAGTTAGAAAAACAAACGGTTGTTAAAAAACCTGATTAACCTCAAAACCTTAAGCGACAAAGCTCAACATAATCGGTCATTTCGTCAGACAATACTATACTAAATGACCGGCTCGATACACGACTCACTATGGAGGCATTATGAATTTCAATCATGCAAATGATAATAGTATGACAGGCATTGAGCTGGCAAAACGTTCTTTACGTGCCCCTAATGTGGTCATGGACGCACAAAGACTTGGCGCTATGCATCAGACGCGCATTAGCTTTGTGCGTACCTTGCTGCGTAAAATCGATAGAGAGCAATGGACACTGACGACCTATCTTTGGGATTTAGATGATAACGGTTATGGCCAAGCGATCTACCGTTTGCAGACCGCTGAACATATTTATCATCTAGTGGTGTTCTGCAATGAGCTGGCAGATGATGAGCGTAACGATAGAGTTATTGCACAAAAATGGGATGTGACATTCGGCTTAGTTTATGGTGAGATTGGGCAAGAACTGCTAGATAAGCTTAAGGCTAACGTACCGCTGCAAGAAGCAGGCCGCAACTCCAACATGGTGATGGTGCTGGCGCGCGCTAACAAGAGCATGCGCGTGTTTGAGCACACAGTCTCACGCTTAGCAGAGGGACAGCAGCCGGATCTCGATATCTTAGCGCAAGTCGGTTATATCCTGCGCACCACTGCCGTTTATGGTAATGGTAAATTTGGTATTTATGACTTTGAGCCACTGGATCATAGCGAAGACTTCAATCAATCCTTTCGCGCGCAGATGTGCGCCGTGTATTTGCTACGTGAATTTAGTCTCGATTGGGTCGACTATTTGGCACATATTCGCGGCGGTGACAAGGCCACCACGCTACACCCTGATATCAAGCGCTATTTAGGTATTGGTAATGCCACAGGTCTAGGGATGGCGCCGTATTTGATTAATCATCCTTGCATCGTCGATCAATGGCTGACCACGCGAGAAGATGCGCTACAAGCGACGCTAGTCAATGAGATCAATTCAAAAAAAGCCGCTTATTTTTCTAGTTTGCTTAGCCGCGCTATTCAGCATTTTACCGAAATCGTCACTATTAATGAGACACAAGCTTCGTTAAACCATAGCGCAGTAAAAGAGTTGACGCTATTACGAAATAATTTATTGACGAGTATAAAGACATATCAGACTTGGGGCGACTTTTTGCACGCGCATAAGGACTTAAGTTATGAAGCCCAAGAGGTCATTATCTCCTGCTTGATGGAGCTGTATCCTGAGCAAGTAGACGCCTTTCAAGAAAAGGTCAACGCCGATGAGACCTTATCGCTACCGAAAGGTAAAATGGTTGCAGACTTGCTAGAAGTGTTACAGAGGCGTTATCAGTGGGCGATCAACATCGACTTTAATGAGCCGGATAACAGCTATTGGTTTTGGTATCGCTCAGTCGATAAAGAAGAGCCGCGTATGGGCGTGCGCGGAGAGGAGCCTGGTGATGATCGCGAGCTGTCTTTAGATATTGCACGGCAAGTGAACCGCTTATATGTAGCGCTCAAACAAGTCGATCCTGAGCAGCTACTCTCGGAGTTTGTATTAAAACAGCCCAAGTATCGCTCTACCGCGCGCCGAGTTTGGACGATGGGTCATAAAGCGATGGGCGATATTCAGATGAACGTGCTACAAAAAGACACTTTGCCGATTCATCTGCTACGCTGCAAGCTATCGATGTTTGGCGCGACCAAATTCGATCCGCGCTCCGATCGCTGGGTACGAGTCACTTTATTTCAGGGTGCGCCGCTGTTCGATGAAGTCCATAGCGATGAGTGGCTGTTTCCGCTCCTGCCAAGCTTACCCTTAAGTAAGATGTCTATAGCGGAGCAGACAACGCTGCTAGCTACCGATGCACCTAATGGACCGCTGCCAACTATGCAAATAGAGCTATGAAGGAGATAGAGCTATGATCGTCTCACGTAATGAAATTATAAGCACCGTGTATAAAGCCTTTACGGGTATGCACCGCGAAGTCGGCGAAGCGGATCTAGTCGCCACTATGGTCGCCGAATTGCAAATGGCAGGGCTTGATGGCGTTGAGCAATTCAATAATGCCACGCCCTATATTTTGACTGAGCAAGATACGCCTATCGATATCATCTCCCAAAGCGCTAATGAGATTCGTTTTAATTTGCATAGCAGCAGCTTAGCCTGTCATTTGCCTGTCATAATGGACTACGCGCTAGAAAAAATGGGCGATCTTGATCATTACAAAATCTATATCGAGAACTGTCATAACCGGTGGCTGGCTTATAGCGAACTGGTCAACCTATCGGCCAAAGGTATCGCTTGTCTTGCCAAATGGGATAACGGTAGCGCTCCGAAGCACACTTTATTTACCCTAAATCAAGGCTTTACTTATCCTGATATTTACTTCTTTAATGAGATTCAAGCTAATTACAACACCGATGATATGGTGATTGAGCTCGCTACTACCAACTTCGATATTGATAACGAAAGCCGAGATTTCGATCATAAAATATCAACCGATGAGCTGTATGAGACGCATAAGCGTGCTTGGAAAGAAGGAATTTATGTCGATGATGAGCAATGGAGTACGCTCAAAAAAACCGCAGCGGCTATCTTAGTCGAGAACAGCGAAGCTTCTAGTAAAGGTGCAGGCGGCGTATAAAGCAGCTATTAAAACCTTAATCTTAAAAATTAAAACAATATAACTTTTATGGCCCTCAAAGCTAACCACTTTGAGGTTTTTTTTGTCGTTAAGATAGCGGTCAAAAATAAATATGTAAAAAAATGAATATAATGATAAACGCCAAGGTTTTTTTTGCTATGATGATATTTACTAGATATAAGTTCAATCGTATTTGTCTTTAATTCTATCTAACATCGTAGGCTTGAGTTTGATTATGCCAGCATGTCAGATATCAGCGCGTTTTGGCGTCATGAGGTCGCATATGCTCCGAGTCAGCTATTCTATCAAATGTTGGTTATTGAGCTTTAGCTTTTATATGATGTTTTACTTCATAATATTTGCTAAAGGTTACGCTTCTATCGAGCTCCTTTATTTATTGGGGGTTAGCACCTTATTGTTCCCTGTATCGAAGCGCATTACGGATATTTTATGCGACACCTTTATACCCAATACCTCTATCTTTGATGGTCTGCTACTCCCCCTAATTATCAATAGCATCATATGGCTGCTAACCCCTTTTATCCTCTCATTAACGCTGATTGTTTATCTATTCTGCGCTGTTAGTCATTCTATAAGTACAATGGGTAGCCATAAACCTGAACGTCTGCATCAAAAAATCAATCGCCGTAGCAAACGTAGATAAAAGCATTAATCAGCACATAAGGTTTTGTAAGGCACAACCGATAATGCCATGCCTGTTACTTTTATAATCTAAGTGATCCAATGATTCAGTTGCAAAAGTAAACAGTATCCCAAAGGATCCTATCCTCACCTATCGATAAAACCTATCGTACTTTTATTGAGTTATCACTAAGCTCTGTGCTTAGCGCTAAGCCCTTACCTCGCCGCTCATCTCTACTTTTATTCACTCCTGTAGAGTAACATTTACTACACAGACTCACTGGCCGGCTGCCTCTACTATTTTATGACGACTTATTAATTATTCTCATTTTAGCTATTACCCTCTGCCAGCGAGAAGCCAGCATGTCTACTTTGACTTTGAATATCAATAACCAAGATTATTCTTTCGATGATCTCGATTCGCGTACGACTCTACTCGATGTCTGCCGTCAGCATCTACAAATTACCGGTCCCAAAAAAGGCTGTGACCACGGTCAGTGTGGTGCTTGTACGATGCTCATCAATGGTGAGCGCATCAATTCCTGTTTGACCTTAGCCGTGATGCACGACGGTGATAAAATCACGACAATCGAAGGCATCGGTATGCCCGAATCGTTATCAGCCTTACAACAAGCCTTTAAAGATCACGATGCTTTTCAGTGTGGGTATTGCACCCCAGGGCAAATTTGTTCAGCCACTGCTTTAATAGAAGAAGTGAAACAAAACTGGCCAAGCTATGTGACAGCAGATCTCAAAAACCCTAATGGGTTATTAGTCCAAGAAATCGCTGAGCGCATGAGTGGCAATATTTGTCGCTGTTCTGCTTATCCCAATATCGTTGATGCCATCTCACAAGTGCTTGAGAGCGAAGTGTCAGCTAAGCGTACTTCTTCTAATGAAGAGTCGACTACAAGTTCGCTGCAAGACTCGGCAGTAACAGGTATTTGGTCGCCGCCCCCTAGTCAGTCGCAGCTTGGTAACCCATCAGTAAACCATAATAAAACTGCCAGTAGCACAGTAGGAGGCCGCTCATGAAACGCTTTGAATATATTCGTGCCCTCGAACCGCAGCAAGCGGTAATGTTTGCTACTCCTAAAGAAGCCTCATTTATTGCAGGCGGTACCAATTTGCTCGATCTGATGAAGTTTGAGATTGAAACGCCAACCAAACTGGTTGATGTGACACGCTTAGAGCTTGAGCAAGTAGAGACCACCGAAGATGGCGGTTTACGTATCGGAACCTTAGTGAGCAATAGCGATTTGGCCGCGCATCCTAGCGTGATTGCCAATTATCCGGTATTGTCGCGCGCGATTTTGGCAGGCGCGACTGGTCAGCTGCGTAACAAAGCGACGACTGGCGGCAACTTCTTGCAGCGTACGCGCTGCTACTACTTTTATCATACCGATAGCCCTTGTAATAAGCGTGAACCTGGCAGTGGCTGCCCTGCAATTGATGGTGAGAACCGTCCCCTTGCAATTTTAGGCACCAGCGAGTCATGTATTGCTCAGCACCCATCCGATATGGCGGTCGCTATGCGTTTGCTTGATGCTACGATTGAGACTGCCAAAACCGATGGCTCGACTCGGCAGATTCCGGTAAAAGACTTTTATTGTCTGCCAAAAGACACGCCGCATATCGAAAACGTTTTAGAGTCGGGCGAGCTTATCACGCATGTCGTGCTGCCAGCGCCTATTAAAGGTATGCACACTTATGACAAAGTGCGCGACCGAGCCTCTTACGCGTTTGCGCTGGTATCGTGTGCGGCGGTGATAGACGCTGATGATAATGGTAATTTGGCAACAGTACGCTTAGCATTTGGCGGAATTGGTACTCAGCCATGGCGCAATGAGGATGTGGAATCATTATTGACTGATACCGATGGTAATGATGAGATTGTTACGCAGGCAGCAGATTTGTTGCTAAAAGATGCCAAAGGCAGTGGTCAAAACGATTTTAAAATACCATTAACACGCCGTTTGCTAAAACAAGTCATCACGCGTGCACTAGCTGGCGAGGGAGCATAATCATGTCATTATTAGATTCAGTATTACCGTCAGAGCCTACCAATAAAGAAAAAATGAATGAACCTGTTGAAACATTATTCGACAAAACAGCGAGTAACTTGGTGGGTAAGCCTATTAATCGCGTCGAAGGCTCCCTAAAAGTTAGCGGCCAAGCCCATTACTCGGCAGAGATTCAATTAGACAATAAAGTATATGGCGTCTTGGTTAGCTCAACCATCGCAAAAGGGCAAGTGGAAAAGATCGATAACGACTCGGTTGTGCATATTCCAGGTATTATCAAAGTCGTCACCGACCCTAAGCGCTTCTTACGTAACTCACAGCAAGGCGGTGAAACCGAAGCACCGACTCAGGGTGTGAGCGAGGTTTTTTATCATGGCGAGCCCATCGCTGTTGTCGTCGCTGAAACTTTCGAAGCAGCGACAGAAGGTGCCAAGGCGCTTAAAGTCACTTATAAAGATGAGACTGATCAAGCGGCTTTAGACTTTACTCAAGAGCTGCCTAATGCTCATGATGTTGATGAGAAAAAAGGCTCGGATAAGAATGCCAAGCACGGTGATCCAGAACAAGGCCTTGCTGATTCGGCTGTGACCCTTGATAGGGTGTACCATACCCCGAGTCAGAGCAACTCACCGATGGAACCGCACGTTACTTTGGCACATTGGGAAGATGATAAGCTCGTTTTGTATACTTCAAACCAGATGATCGCCTCTTGTAAGCAGCAAGTGATGGATGCATTAGACTTGAATAAAGATCAAGTCGAGCTGATCTCATACTATGTGGGCGGCGGTTTTGGCAGTAAGCTAGGTATTGCACCAGAATCTATTGCTGCCGCTATTGCTTCTAAAGAAGTCGGTCGTCCGGTGCTGATTACTATGACGCGTCCGCAAGTGATGGAGGCGACGATAAGACGCTCAAACACTCGCCAGCGCATTGCTATCGGTTGTGACAAAGAAGGCATTATCAATACCTTTATTCACGATACCACGACCAGCAATTTGCCGGGTGAGGCTTTCTTTGAACCAACAGCGTTATCCACTCACTTCTTGTATCGTGGAGAGAATCGCCGCGTCAGCTATCAGATGGTGGATATGAATCACGTATTATCAGGCTCTATGCGTGCCCCTGGTGAAGCGGTGGGTATGATCGCTGTTGAATGTGCGATGGATGAGCTGGCGAACAAGCTTGAGATGGATCCTATTGAGCTGCGCCGCCGTAACGAACCGGAAGAAGACCCTAGCGAAGAGATTCCATTCTCCACCCGTCAGCTGGTCGCTTGTATGGAAAAAGGCGCTGAACAGTTTGGTTGGGATCAGCATAATCCCAAGCCTGCCAGTCGACTAGAAGGCGACTGGTGGATAGGGACCGGTATGTCTGGCACCTCTCGCGGTAACACGTTACAACCTTCTGAAGCGCGGGCAATACTACAAGTAGATGGCTCAAAAGAGCTTGGCGTCAAAGCCATTATCGAAACTGATATGACTGATATTGGGACAGGCTCTTACACCGTATTTACTCAAGTTGCAGCTGATCTACTGGGTCTACCTATCGATCATATCGAGATGAAACTTGGCGACAGTGATCTGCCACCCGCCTCAGGTTCCGGCGGTAGTTTTGGTGCAGCCAGCGCCGGTAGTGGTGTCTATTTGGCTTGCGAGCAGCTACGCGCCATATTAGCCAAAAAAGTAGGTCTATATGCCGATACCATTCGTATAGATAACGGTCAAATTAAAAAATCAGGTGAGCACGAGCCTAGTAAAGTAGAAGTAGCCATTGATGCAGGTAAAGAAAAAGTCACAGAACTGGTTGATGAAAAATTGGCTAATAAAGCCTCAGGCTTGATCGATAAAGCCGTAGATTTAGCAGAAAAAGCGTCCGAGACAACGGGTATACCACTGCCAGAATCGGCATCAAAGCTGACATCAGCAACCGAGCAATATGACTTCAGTAGTGATCAGTCTTATGCGTTAGCCGATATCATCGCTAAGTTTGACGAGCAAGAAATCAGCGCCAAAGGTCAGATCAAACCAGGCAAAAACGGCAAAAACCTTCGCCAAGCTTCGTTTGGTGCCAACTTCGCTGAAGTCGCGGTACATAAAGTTACCGGTGAGATTCGCGTCAAACGTATGACTGGCGCGTATGCTGCAGGACGTATTCTCAACCATAAGTTGGCAACTTCACAGTGTTATGGCGGTATGGTATTTGGTATAGGTTCTGCTTTGATGGAAGAGGTCATTCATGACAAGCGTGATGGCCGCTTATGTAACCATGACCTTGCCGAGTACCATGTGCCGGTCAACGCTGACGTACCGCAGTTGGAGGTGATTTTGTTAGAAGAAGATGACCCCTATACCAACCCGATGCATATTAAAGGGATTGGGGAAACCTCCATTTCAGGATCGGCGGCCGCTATTGCTAACGCGATCTATAATGCGGTCGGTGTACGTGTTTATGATTTTCCAATCACGCTTGATAAGCTGCTTGCTGAGATGCCAGAGTAATCTTAAATACGAGTACCGTTTTTAATAGAAACTGCTTTATTAAAGAAACCCGCTTAAGTAGCGGGTTTTTATACCCTAATTATCTTTGATATGAGCATTCCTTAATTTAGCAAGTATTGTATATAAGTAATAAAAAAGAGGCGTTATGAATCAAATCGCTGACATTCTTAAACTAGCAAACGACGCTCAAAAGCAGGCCATTGATGCTGTACTGGCAACGGTCGTCCGTACCGAAGGCTCAGCTTATCGCAAACCTGGCGCGATGATGCTTATTTGCGAAGATGGACGTTCAGTCGGCATGATTAGTGGCGGCTGCCTTGAGCCACATATTATCAAGCGCGCTTTTTGGCTGACTCGCAGCGGCGCTAGCGTGCAAGTGTATCAGACCGGTGATGAGCACAATAACGAACAGGTTGATGCACTAAATACTCATGGTGCTGTTGATACTGATACAGACTTAGAAGACGAGCTAAATTTTGGTTTAGGCTGTAACGGTAAAGTACATGTCTTATTTGAACGCCTGACTACTGCTGCCTCTTATCTAGATTTGATTCACAAAGTTCGTCAAAGTGGGCAATCTGCTACTGTGGCTACCCTAATTCGCACTAATAGTGCTGAGATGACCGTTGGCACTAGGGTTAATTTAAGCGCTAGTTTTTCAGGTGAAAGCGCGGATTCACAAGCAATATCGCAGCCGATAGTTGATGAGTTGGCCACTTATGAAATTAGTAAAAAAAATGCTGACTATCTCGTTCTAAAAAACACAATGGCAAATAAGGATAGCGCAAGCGTGCAAACCGAATGGTTAGTGCAGCGCGTGCAACCACAAATTCGGCTATTGGTTTGCGGGGCAGGCAATGATGTCATGCCGCTAGTGACGATGGCAAAATTGCAAGATTGGCACGTCACAGTCATCGATAGCAGGCCACAATATGCGACTCGCTTACGTTTCCCGCAAGCGGATGCTACTTTATGCTTATCTTTGGACGATAGCGAAACTTTGCTTGAGCTTAGCCAAAATGCATCGGTAGCTCTAATGTCGCATAGCCTGAGCCAAGATCGCGCGCGCTTAGCTATCTTGCTAGAGCATCCTAAGCAATATCATTATATCGGGCAATTAGGCCCGCGCTACCGTACTGAGCGATTGATTCAAGAGATAAGCTCAAACTGCGAAAACCCTGCAGTATTAGCAGACGGTATTAATCAGTTGCACTACCCTATCGGCCATAGATTAGGCGGTGATGGCCCTGAAGCGTTAGCACTTAGTATCATCGCCCAAATCAGTGCTGTCGTTCATGAGCAAGTCGCGGTTAATAGGGAACTAGCACAGCCAAAATCGTCATCGAACTCAAATAAGTTAGTCGATGCAGCCAGTTATGAGTGATAGCTCTTTAGACACTCAAAATGCACCCCAAAATCATGCGGTCATTATCTTAGCTAGCGGTCTCAGTCACAGACTAGGCCAGCCCAAACAACTCCTAGAAAAACAGAGTAAGCCGTTAATTGCTTATATGACGACGCTTGCTTTGGCCACTCAGCCACAAACTATCATCGTTGTCGTTCCTCAGCAAAACTTAGCTATCTGTTCTGCTATCGATACTATTATCGATGGACCAACCCTGCAAAAGACAAACATAGAGATAGTGCATAATGCAGCGCCGGAGACAGGCATGGCACAAAGTTTATCTTTAGCCATTGATGCATTAAGAAATAGTCAGTATTTAGGTATTGACCGCGTATTGATTATGGGTGTGGATCAAGTGTTATTAGAGTCAGAGCATTTAAACCAACTTCTAACACAAGATAACTTAGTCGTCGCCAGTCGCTATCCTTATTTAGATAATAGCTTTACTGTTGATAAAAATAAGAGTGATATCGTTGGTCTACCAATAGTTCTCGATTATGAGTTATTAAACACATGGCAGTCTTCGCTGAGCGGTGATAAAGGCTTACGCCACTTTATTAGAGCGTTACCTGCCGAGTTAATAGCTGACGTTAGCAATGCCCAGCTTAGCTTTGATATTGATACTCCTAACCAATTAGCTTATGCTAAAGAGCAAGGCTGGCTTGATTAAGCCGGCTTAATGAGCAAAACGATTTATTATTTTTAGCTGAGTCTTTTTTGTATGTTATGCAAACTCGTAGCGCCACTTTCATCAAAGTCTGAGCATGCCCTAATACCATCTCCTATATTTGCTATAATTTTAATTAAGGCAATAAATACATAACGTTGACGGTAACACCAGCCTTAATCGCTTATACTTTTCTATGACCCCATTATTGGGAGTACCTTTTTGTATTCACCTGTTTCAAAGCCTGATATTTTTGACCCTCAAGCACAGAATAACTCGGTGTTATCCTCTGTAGATTCTACTCGTGCCGATAATTTTATAGCAAATCGCTCAGTGGTTGATAATAAACCACTAACCGATGGCTTTTCGCGGCGACTGACTTACTTGCGCTTATCTATTACAGACTTTTGCAACTTTCGCTGTGAGTATTGTCTGCCAAATGGCTACCAAGGCAAACGACCCTCTGACGAGCTCAGCTTGGCTGAGATTAAAACCTTGATTCAGGGCTTTGCGCAAGTTGGTACGCAAAAGGTACGTATCACCGGTGGCGAGCCGTCTATTAGACGCGATGTGGTCGATATTATCGATACTATTAAAAACACTGCCGGTATCGAGATGGTAGCGATGACTAGCAATGGCTATAAGCTCGGCAAGCATCTAGCCAACTGGCAAGCAGCAGGACTTAATCAGCTCAATATCAGTATGGATAGTTTCGATGCCGATACCTTTCATCAGATGACCGGTTTTAATACTCAGCCGCAGCTGATGCGCGATATGGATACGCTATTAGCGACTACTGATATCAAGCTAAAGATTAATAGTATTTTAATGGCAGAAACTGCTTTTCAAAACCTCATTGATGCGATGGACTACGTCAAAGATCGTCCTGTGACTTACCGATTTATTGAGTTTATGCAGACGAGCGACAACAGCGATCTGTTTTTTGCTCAGCACGCCCAGTCTGATATGATTACTGATTATCTTCTTGATCGCGGTTGGCAGTCGCATGCTCGCGGTAGCGCCGACGGCCCAGCGATAGAATACAGCCACCCTGATTATCTCGGGCGCATCGGTATGATTGCTCCTTATGCTGCGCACTTTTGTGATAACTGTAACCGCTTGCGCGTCAGTAGCCAAGGCAAAGTGCATCTGTGCTTATTTGACGAGGGTAATTACGATATTAGAGCCTATCTGCAGAACAACGATGTACAAGGCCTAGTCAATACTTTGCATAGCTTTATGCCAATCAAGCCTGAGCATCATCACTTGCACGATTCCAATAGCGGCATGATGCATAACTTATCGATTATCGGTGGTTGACGGCCGCTTACAACTACTCATAAAGGCTTATATCTCTATCCTATTATAAGGAATACTATGTCCAAACCGTCCAAACCCGCTGCAGAATTTACCCCGCTTAACATTGCTGTGCTTTGTGTCTCTGACAGTCGCACGCTTGAGGAGGACAGCTCGGGACAGTATTTAGCCGATAGCTTAGTTGAGGCCGGTCACCACTTGGCCGATCGTCAGTTGATTACTGATGATGTCTATCAGATTCGCGCGGTCATTAGCGGCTGGATTGCCGACCCTAACGTGCATGCGGTGATGACCACAGGCGGTACTGGGTTTTTTATCCGTGATAGTATGCCAGAAGCGGTCAGCGTGTTATTCGATAAGTCGATTGACGGCTTCGGTGAGATGTTTCGTTTGCTCTCCAAAGACGAGATCGGTATGTCAACCATTCAGTCACGCGCTATCGCTGGTATGGCCAATAACACAGGTATATTCTGTCTGCCGGGTTCGACTGGCGCTTGCCGGACCGGTTGGAATGATATCTTAAAAGAGCAGTTCGATAACCGCACTCGTCCTTGTAACTTTGTCGCACACTTTATGCGCGCCAATCCAAGCCACGACTAGCGTTTTAAAACTTAAAAAATAGAAGTAAAATTTAACGAATTAAGAAAAATATATGCCTATAAGTTCTGATTATAAAAATGTCGCGGCTAATACTGCAAGCAGTCCGCACGCTACTTTATCGCATCTAGACAGCGAGGGTGATATTCATATGGTCGATGTGGGTAATAAGACCGCTACCACTAGAGAAGCCAATGCTGTCGGTCAAGTGCGTTTTCCAGCGGCTATTTATAGTCAGATTAAAGCCGCTGATGGTATGACCAAAAAAGGAAGCATTACCCAAACCGCGCATATCGCAGGAATTATGGCAGCCAAGCGCACCCACGATTTGATTCCGCTTTGTCATCCACTGCCGTTAGATAAGATTGGTTTAAGCTTCGTTTATGATGATGCTTCAAATAGCATAACGGCCAATGCAGTGGTAAAAGTCACGCACAAAACGGGCGTAGAGATGGAAGCGCTGACGGCGGTGAGCGTGGCTTGTTTAACAATCTACGACATGACCAAGGCACTATCGCATGACATTGTGATTGATGGTGTTAAACTCATTACTAAGACAGGTGGCAAGTCAGATTATAATCATCAGGAAAAATAATCTAAACTTGATGTTTTTATCAAAAATAATTTTAGCGAACAAACCACTTCAACTAATGCCGCATATAGGAGTAGTGATATGACTGATGTTACAAATGCTCATGATTTGATAAATATTAACGTGCTCTATTTTGCTAGTCTCGCGGACGAGGCCAACCGTCAAGAAGAAAAACTCGCGGTTACCCCTTCAACTTCCTTAGCGCAGCTTTATGCGCAGCTTAGCGAAAAACATCGTTTTAGTCGTCCGCAAGCCGATCTACGTGTGGCGGTAAACGATTATTTTGCTAAATGGGATGATCCGATCAATGATGGCGATAGCGTCGTCTTTATTACGCCAGTGGCAGGCGGTTAAAAGTCTTTAACTAATATGAGAATTTATGTCGGTTATAGCTTATCAAATGTTATTTTACAGCTCATTTGGCTTTTGCGTATAAATTCTCACACTAAAGCTAAGCTGACGTCGGTTGTAGCTTTAGCCGAGCGAGTCGTAAAATATTCTAGAATGACCTCGTTAAACTAAATTATATCAAAAACTTGAGTTTATAAATGACCAACAACAATCAAAGCCATGATACAAAAATTGGCGACCAAGAAAATGTGCATAGCCAATCAATGCAGATTAAACGCAGCAGTGATGAAGCTTATGCTATCGCTGAGCGTGATGGTTTTGCTTTACTAGATGAAGCCATTGATGAGACGCGCCTTAGAGCCATGCTCGATGAAGATAGCTGCGGCGCGTTTGCTTGTTTTGAAGGTCGCGTACGTAATCATAATAACGCCAGCTCTGTCGAGCGTTTAACTTACTACGGTTATGAGGATTTGGCGATTAACCAAGGTCGACAAATTATCGCTGATGCCAAAGAAAAATTTGCGATTACGCACGCTGTCGCTATTCACCGTATTGGCGCGTTAGAGATTGGCGATATTGCCGTTTGGATCGGTGTGGTCTCCGCCCATCGCTATCCTGCTTTTGACGCCTGCCGCTGGATACTTGATACCATCAAGGCTGATATTCCCGTCTGGAAACAAGAATATTATGATAATGAGTCGCCCAAATGGCTAAGCAACAATGGTTAAGCGATAGTGGCTAAACAATAGTATCTCCTTAGTACCGTTACTCCCCTTTCGATGTGATAGTAGTAGAGCTATGGCTGACCCTTCCGTCTTATCAGAGATGCTAATGCCATTTTGGGTAAGCCTTAAGCTTGCAGGCGTCACTACTTTATGTCTCTTACTGTTCGCGACCCCGCTCGCTTATTGGCTCGCGCGTCCTAGTCGTCATCGCCTTGTCAGTCGTCTCAAAGTCGTTTTGCTAGGCGTTATAGCGATGCCTTTAGTGCTACCGCCGACAGTTATTGGCTTTTATTTATTGCTGCTGATGAGCCCGAACTCGCTCGTTGGTCATTGGCTTAGTGAGCATAACATTCGCACCTTAGTCTTTACCTTTGAGGGCTTAGTCATAGGTTCCATCATTTATTCTTTACCCTTTTATGTCCAGCCTGTCTACGCGCAGTTTTTGCGTATTCCCAAAAGTGTCACCGAAATGGCTCAGCTGCTAGAAGCTAGTCGCCTCAGACGATTTGTCACTATAGCGCTACCGCAAGCACGTATCGGTATTATTTTAGGCAGCTTGATAAGCTTTGCTCATACCATTGGTGAGTTCGGCGTGGTATTGATGATAGGCGGTAGCATCTCAGGCGAGACTAAGGTCATCTCCATCGCTATTTATGAGCAAGTCGAGGCGCTCAACTATGAGACGGCGCATCTGATGGCGGCGGTGCTGGTGATCACGGGGATGCTGATGGTGACTTTGATAGCGAGCGTCAGTAAGTCCATGCAGCGCTAATAATAGCAAGCTTCGGGTCTGTTACTTTTTCTCTAACAAACCTCTGTATCAAGCCCACAAGATAATTACTGAATAATTCTTTGTTCTATGACAGTATAAATTATCACTCATCGATAGTAAGGATCACTTATGTCATTGACTCATAACACTCATTTAAGCCATTTATCCATTCGTAGCAAAACTTGTAGCTGCTCAAAATGCGGCTGTACTAGCGAAGCCACTTGCAGTAAGTGTGATATGTGCGCTAAATGCTGTAGCTGCGGCTCATGATTATCATATGATGATAAGCAAAAAGCGCTTTAGAGTATTTCTCTAGAGCGCTTTTTTGTGCCCTGTTCACGCGATCTTATAATTTGTTATAGTACAAATCACCGAACAGCAACACCAAAAGCCCATAGCTTCTATATTGAGGAGACTTTATGTCTAGCGAACAGCACATTTTAGCTTGTATTGATGGCTCTACCGTCACTCAGTCCGTTTGTAGTTATGCCGCATGGTACGCCGATCGGCTTAATCTAGCGGTAGCGCTACTCAATGTCGTCGATATTCCGGTTTCCTCTAGACGCGACTTATCAGGAACGATAGGAATCGATAGCCGCCAGATATTACTAGAAGAGTTGACGCAGCTAGATGAGCAAAGAGCTAAGGTAGTCAACAGCTATAGCAATGCGCTTATCGAAGATGCAAAAAGCCATATTAATAGCCACTTTGATGTTGAGATAAAAGCTTATAGACGCCGCGGCAAGCTGCTGCCCGCCATTGAACATTTCAACAGTGAAAACCGCGCGATCGTGCTAGGGCGACGCGGAGAGGACCATCAAAATAACCGCGTCAATATCGGTAGTCAAATTGAAACGGTGACCCGCGCTTCCAATAAACCTATCCTCATCTGCTCAGAATCATTCAAGACGCCAAGCTCGTATTTGATTGCTTTTGATGGTAGTAAAACCGCGATAAAAGCGGCGCAGATGGTCGCGGGTAGCAAGCTGTTAAAAGGGCTGAAAGGTTATATTGTGATGGTCGGTAATGATAATGACACGGCAAAAAACAGCTTAGCGGCCGTGACTGAGCAACTAAGCTCATCAGGCTTTACCGTTACTGCTCATCATCTGCCTTACGACGATGTCGTTGAGGGACTGGTTGAATTTCAAACCAATAATGCTATCGATATAATCGTCATCGGCGCTTATGGGCATACGAAGTTTCAACAGCTCTTTATCGGTAGCACAACCACCAAAATGATCACTAAAACCTTGTCGCCTATTCTCTTATTGCGTTAATAGCGACTATAACAGTTGACTAACGCTGCGCTTGAGCGCTTTGAGTACTTGTTGGTATTCTTGACTTTGAGCTTCGGCAACGCTTAAGCGTCCGTAGCGCAGCTGCCGGTAGTGTTTCTTGATCTCCGCTATCTGCTGTTTGCTTAGCTTATTATGGCTCATCTGGCTATTTTGCAAGCGCTCAAGCCAAGCCAAAGCGCCTTCATTATCATGACGCGCTAAAGCTTTATTAGTTTTAGCTACTTTGCTAGAGAGCCTTATTAGCGGTCTATCTGCTGGATGCCATTGTTTACGCCGGCGATACCAGATCATAAAGACTAGTAGGCTTATCACTGCGATAGCGCTTGCTGCTAGCCAAGCGATTTGCTCAGAGATAGAACGAATATTGAACCACTTGAGCAGTGATCCGGCTTGTTTATCTTGATCATAACCGACGACATCTTTTTGCCAATAGTAGCTGGCTTGATCGGATAGCCGTCTTAATGCTTGTAGCATCTGATATTGCTGGTAGCTGACTTGAGCGGCGGCGCCCTCACCGAACAGGCTAGCGCCTCGCGACTGAGTCAGCCCGTCCATCCCCTGCTCGACCCGCTCAGGGGCAACAAATGCTGTCGGGTCGACGCGTACCCAGCCTTGACCCTCAAGCCATACCTCGCTCCAAGCATGCGCGTCCATTTGCCGCACCTCCCAGACGTTACCGCCGCGGCTCATCTCGCCGCCCTGATAGCCTGCGACCACGCGCGCTGGAATGCCTGCAGCGCGCATCATAAAGGTAAAGCTCGAGGAGTAATGCTCACAAAACCCAGCTTTGGTCTCGAATAAGAAGCTATCAATACGGTTCTCATCCAGTGGCGGCGGCGATAAAGTATAGCGAAACTCGGTCTGATTGATCCAATTTTGAATCGCTTGTATATAACGCTGAGGGTCTGATCCTGATTGAGCAAATAGCTGCTTGGCAAGCTTTTGCGTTTGTAGGTTGCCTGCTGCAGGTAGCGTTAGATTAGCCGCACGGCTGACATCATCAAGGATAGGATCAATCTGCATAGGCGCATAGCGTAGCACCTCATAACGCAGCTGCTCACTAACCGGCTCCTCTTTGATTAAGGTAAAATCTGAGGTTAAGCTAATATTTGGGTTTTGAGTAAAGGGATAATCGAGGCCAAACAGCCATTGCTGCTGAGTGGGCTCTAAGGTAATCTCATAGTACTTAGGATCGAGCTTGACCGCATCGCTAGCCGTCGCTAATGATTGCTCAAACCACTTAGGCGGCTTGCGCTTAGGCTGCCATTGCCATTGCTGCTGTATGCGCCGATTGGGACGCCAAGTGACGCCATCAAAATCGCTAAAGACTAAGCCGCGCCAGTACAGCTCACTTTGTACAGGACGAGCTTGCTTAAAATCAACGCGAAAAGCCAGCTCTGTCGATTGACTTAAATTGGCAAAATCGCCTGGTGACATACTGTCAGAGACGCCGGTAGTCGCTTGACTAGAGGACAGCTGCACTGACCATAAAGGCGGCAAGCGTGGGAAAAACAAAAATAGCACGACTAACAAAGGCAGCGCTGATACACCTAATACGCCAAGGGTGCGCATGCGGCCATCACCGCTAGTGTTACTGTCATCATTGAGCGTTATAAAAGCTAACAACACGATAGTAGTAGCTGCGATAGCCTGCAAAGTGGTGACCAGACCCTGATCTAATAAAAACAGGCCTGCGATAACAAATAGCGATAAATTCAGTACCACATACGCGTCACGGCGTTTATAAAGCTCCCATAGTTTACTGACTAAACACAATACTAAAAACCCAACGCCCATGTCTAAGCCAAAAGCCGTACCATAAGTGAGCGATAAGCCAGCTAAGCCCAATAAAAACCCTAGCATCTGCATGACTTGATAAAGACGCTTTAAGCGAGTGAGTTTGAACTTAGATTTGATGCTTGGCAGTTGGGCAATGATAGTGATAAAGGCAAAGCCTATTAACCATAAGGGTAAATAGGCGGCATGAGGGAGGATGACAAACAGCTGCGCGATGAGCACCCAATAATAAGCGGGCAATGACAATAGACGCTGATACCTGTTGCTTATGCTAGCGGACTTATCATTAAGCGGACCATCAGACAAGCTAGTAGACGCTAATTGACCATAAGCCAGTTTCTCAAAGCTTGCGTAGCTATCCTCAATAGCTGTCATCGAAGTACGCGGCACATCTAACTGTGTGCTTGCCTCTGCTTTAGCTGAGTTTGATAGCTTTGCGTTACGCTTAAATAAACTCATGATGCTTGCGCCAACCTTAGTAAGCAAGCTTGCCCGAAGGCTTCACCTTGGCCTATCTCTGCTGTGCTAGGCGCAGCATTTGGCAGTTGTAGCTGAAACGGTACCTCAAGCTCGCTTAAGGCCAGTACGCCATAAGCCAATTGCGCCAGTTTTTGTTCATGAGTTATCGCTGGCATATCCTCATAAGCCAAGCGCTGCTCGTAGCCGATAGGATCAGCAAAGTGCTTAGTAAACATACCTTGCCCGCGCGCCACATGCGCCCAAGAGACTCGCGCTAAGGACTCGCCGGCGACATAGTTATCGAGGCGCTCAAAATCTTCCTGACCTTGGGTAAACTGTCCTCCTGTAGGCAGATCTGCGCTATTTGCACTCAGATATCGCGCTTGCCACTCAAAAGCTTCCGGCTGCGGATATACCCATGCTGAGCGGGCAAAGTAGATATAAGACCAAGCGCGCATAATCCCTAAAGGGTAGACCGTCTTGATGTGTAAACGCGGTAATTCAAGCTTACCGCGGCGGTGAGTTGCAACGGGCAGTCGTATAATTTGCTCATCTTTGAGACGCGGCAGTAGTACTGAGGTTTGCGCGGAGTCTAACGTGCGGTTTGCCGAGCCGTGTTTGGCAAACCCTTTGTCTTGCCAATCAAAACCGATAGACACTTGCCGCCTAGGTTGACGGCTATTACTCAGCAGCTGCAGGGTTACCCAAACCGGCTCGCCTGCCTCTGCCATCGTCACCTCAAGCAAACGCACTTGCAGTCCTGACACATGAGCAAAAGTGACGTGGAAGCTGATGAGCCAGACGCTAATCAAATAAAAGCACAGCCCTAGTACCAAGTTATTGCCGTAATTGACACCAGCAATAAAAGTGATCATAAGTAGCAGTACAAACAGCAACCCTTCGCGGCTAAAGAAGATATAAACATTACGCAAGTTGAGGGTAGCGTTGTCATTTTTAGGGGCGCGTTTAGCAAACCAGCGACTGAACATCGCGGTCAATGGTTGCTTTATGGCCTGAGGTAAGATGGTCATAGTCGCCCTATCACTTGGTCAGGGGTAGTCAAGCTATCAAACAATTACTGCCACTTCGGCCATAATACGCTGAGCGATAGTCGGCGGCGTTTGGCCACTGACTGCATTGGCAGGCACAAAACGCTGCCCTAGCCGGTGATCAGTGACCGCGGCAAACACCGCTTGGATATCTTCTGGCGTCACTTCTTGCTGACCTGAGACATAAGCATAAGCTTGCGCAGCACTTTGCAGTGATAGCACGCCACGCGGCGATAGCCCGTGATAGTCCTGACTGATACGAGTCTTAGCAACCAAACGCTGTAGATAGTCTAAGGAGGCGTCTGCCACATAGACTTGCTGTACGCCTCGGCGCGCCAGTAACACCTCCTCAGTATCAAGTATAGCCGCTAACTGGCTCAACAACTCACGGCGATCTTGCCCACGTAATAGTGCTCGCTCCGCCTCAAGGGAGGGATAACCAAGCGACAAGCACATTAAAAACCGGTCCAATTGCGACTCAGGCAACGGATAGACCCCTGCTTGCTGCAGAGGATTTTGGGTAGCAATGACGAAGAACGGCTTTGGCAAAGGGTATGACTGCCCGTCTTGGGTGACTTGCCGCTCCTCCATGGCTTCGAGTAGCGCGCTTTGGGTCTTAGGACTTGAGCGGTTGATCTCGTCAGCTAATAATAACTGAGTAAATATCGGCCCGGGTCTAAATTCAAAAGCCATTTTTCCTTGATCATAGAGCGTCATACCTAAGATATCGGCAGGTAGCATATCATTAGTGAATTGCACGCGACTAAAGCTCAAGCCTAACAACTGCGCCAATCCTTGTGCTAGGGTAGTCTTACCCATACCAGGCAGATCTTGTAGCAGCAAATGCCCACCAGCCAGTACGCAGCTAAGTGCTAGTTTGAGTACTTGTGGTTTATCCAGGACCACCTTGTTCAACTGCACGAGCAAATGAGCGATTTGTTGCTGATTGCGCTCATAGTTATCAGCTGTTGCATTTACGGACAAAGGGGCTACTTTTACAGTCATAGGCTTAGCATCATAAGTTTGTATTATAAAAGGCTACTATCTAAAGGTGTCAGTTGGCTAAGAGTAACCGCTAGGCTTAGGGTTGAAAGTCAGCGGCAGGCTGATCCTCGTCTATTATATCAATAGGCTCATTACTCATTTGGTCAGTCTGATTGTCTGTTATGTTTGTATCCGCATCCGTTGATGCTGCAGGAGCGCGTAGCGTCGATAAATAGGCGATAACATCAGCACGTTCGCTGGCATCAGGCATCGGGTCCGCAAGCATTTTTGATTCAGGCATGGCTGTTTCGACATCTGCAATATAAGGATCGAGCGTCTCAGCATCCCATACCCAGCCCGAGGTTTTAAGACCTTCGCTATAATCATAATCAGCTAGCTGGGCTGCCTCAGCTCCGTAAATATTCATGAGCTGTGGGCCTTTTTTATTCAGCCCTGGAGTGAGCTGATGGCATTGCCCACAAGCGTCTTGGTAGATCAGAGCGCCGTTATCTGCATCTCCTTGCTCGTATATCGGCAGAGTCACCGCAGCACGGCTATCGGGCGGGATACGCTCACCACACGCACTGAGTAAAATGACAGCAGTAAAGATAAAACCTATTTGACGCATAACCATAGACATGTTGACAAAAACTTCTTTTAATAAAAAACGACATTATTGGCCCTCTATGCTAACAAAACCACTGTTAGTAAACGGCCTTAGAAAACAATTACACCGCGTTTAGACCACATTTATACTGCGGCTTGGCTCTTCTAAGTAGTAGCCTTGCAGATACCGTGCTCCGACGCTCCAAGACACCGACATAGTAGCGGCATCTTCGATGTAAGGCATTAACACATCGACATTGATCTTATTCACTTCGGTGATTAACGATTTTATGGCGTCCAAGTTATTATCAGTATGAATATCGGTGACGTAGCTTTGCGCGATACGTATCATGTGCGGTTGTACGAATTCAGCGGTATCGAGAGACTTCGTAGTACTACCAAAGTTATTAATACACAGTCGGCAGTTGACTTGGTTTAGTGCCGCAAACTGAGATTTTGCTATCGTTAGATGGTTGCGAATATCTTGCTCATTGAACTGTATGGTTAACGCACCTGCTGGACCCCCTACGGCTTTGATAATTTGGCTGGCTACGCTTGCAAGTTTTTTATCGACCAATGACGCACTGGTTAATTGCACTAAGAGCCGCGCTTCTGGATGCGACTTACGCACCTCGCTTAGCTGTTTAAAGGCATTGATCAGTACCCAGCGGTCTATCCTCTCAAGTAGATTATGTGATTTGGCTACTGATAAAAACTGATTTGGGGTGAGCACGGTATTTTCAGCATCCCCCAGTGGCAAGCGCAAATAAACCTCAAAAAAATCGCTGCGATCAAAAGTGATATCATAGATGGGCTGAAACATCAGCTCAAAGCGATTATTAGTAATCGCATTGACTAGATATTCAGCTAAAGCATTATCATCTTCGCTCACATGTTTACTTAGATCATAGAAATGATAAGCATCGCCCTGATTACTAGTCTCTATACCAATATGATTGATAGCTTCCAGCGCGCGCTCTAGTAACACCTTAGGTGCAGGAGCGTTTTGATCGATTTTTACCACCCCAATACTCGCAGTAGTGCTCATCGTCCGTTTACCTACGTTGATGAGCATCTCACTAATTTTTAAACGTATATGCTCAGCTAGGTCTTTAAGCGCTTGGGTTGAGATATCATTAGCAAGTATAGTAAACGAGGTGTCACTAAAGCGGCTAACCGGATAATCGGTAACGGTTTCATCGAGCAGCGCGGCGACTTGCTTGACGGTAGCATCCACTCCCTCTAACCCCAAACTACTGCTAATCCTACCGGTGTTATCTAGCTGAATATATAACAGCCCCGCGTGGCCCTTGTTATTTAGGACTTGCTGATGCAAGCTCTCAAGCCGCTCCTCAAAACCGCGGCGGTTACTTAATCCAGTCAAGCTATCTAACCGCTCTGCCGCCGCCAACTGTTTATCGATCTCAGCGCTACTTGGGCCACTTTGCTGAATAATAATCTGCGTCACAGGCTCGCCCTCGAAGGTTGCGGTAGCCAGTTGCAGTTTGACTTCAAAGACGTCGCCGTCTTTCGTTTTACTGTTGGAGTTGAATTCGACTTGTTCGCGATTGCCTTTATCAAACTGGCGCAAAAACTGTTTGAAGTCTTTGACATTGTCAGACCCAGCTATCAAGTCGATAACAGGCAAGCCGATAATATCGTTCATCGACTCAAAGTTGAACATCTTGAGATAGGAATCGTTAGCGAAAATATGGATCCCTTGATCGATATAAGCGACCGCGCTTTTGGAGTTCTTTATCAGCAGATTAGCGCGTTGCTCCGACTCAGTCAGCACTTGTTGTAAAGTACCAACCTGTCGGCGGGTACGCAAATTGGCGTGCAACAAGCGAATCGCCATGACCACTTGCGTCTCGCGATCGGCTACTAATGCCTTAATCATGGTACCATCGATAATCACCGGCAACCCATCTTGATTGCGACCATTGTCTGCAAGCTCATCACTCATTAGACCAATGATAGGCAGATCAATATTATGCTCTTGAATAATAGCCACGACATCAGTGAAGCTTAGATCATAAGCGCTACCAAACACTAGCACATCCCAGCTATAGCGTAATGACTTGAGCAGCTCCTCTTTATCATCCAAAAACCCTAAATTTACCTCAGCATAGTAGGATTTTAATAAATTTATCAAACCCTCAGCATATAGCTGATCATCGTCTATGACTAATAAATTCAGAGTAGTATTGGTTCGCATAAAAATCCTCATAAATCTTACAATGGCAATCGAGGTACTTGGTTCTGTGTGACTAGATAAGATCTGACTAGTCGCCATTTATGGCATCAGATGCTAATACTAGCATAACTAAATATGAATAAGCATAAAATCATATTAGCTAAAGCGTTCAAACATATAGCCTTTATCAGGGTTTATAGAGGTCAATCGGCACCTTAAACGCTCTATTGGGCAACTCGCGTACCAGCTTGGGGACTAAATAACCAGGAAGCCGCTCTAATAGTTGCCAATAAAGCGCGATAGCGGCATCTTTATCACTATCGAAATGAGCGCCTCCGGCCACTTTGTCCAATAAATGTAGATAATAAGGCAGCACCCCCGCGGCAAAGAGGCGCTGACTCAGTGCCACTTGCGTGTCTACATCATCGTTGATATCTCGCAGCAGTACGGTCTGATTGAGTAAGGTAATACCCGCTGCGCGCGCCCGTTGTAAGTGCTGTGCGGTGGTTTCATCTATCTCATTGGCATGATTGCAATGGATAACCATGACGATCTGACAACGGCTCTTCGCCAATCTATCTAGCAGATCGGTGTCTAAGCGCTCAGGAATAACTAGCGGTAGACGCGTATGTAGCCTTATCGTCGTTAGCTGCGGTAGCGCCTCTAAAAGATCCAACCAATGAAAGAGTCGACGGTTTGAAACGCTTAATGGATCACCACCACTCAAGATCACCTCATTGATCTCAGGATGCTCATGGATATAGCGGATAATAGCATCTTGCGCCGACGCTTTTGGTAGGTTACTTTGATAATCAAAATGCTGACGAAAACAATAACGACAATGAATAGCGCAGGCTCCGGTCACCGTCAGTAAGACTCGAGACTGGTACTTATGTAGCAGGCCGGTCAGCGGATTTTGTGAATTTTCAGCTAAAGGGTCTGCGACATAGCCCGTCACGGCTATTTGCTCTCTTTGATCCGGTAGTATTTGTCTAAGCAGAGGATCGTTGGCGTCGCCTACGTGCATCTTTGCTACAAAAGCGCGAGGCACTCGTAGCTCAAAATGAGTTGGCACATAAATCTGAGAGCTTAGCGATTCAAGTTTTAATATCGCTAATAACTCATCAATAGAGGTTATGGCCTCGGATAATTGAGTTTGCCAGTTTTTTTGTAGGATTAAATGGTTTATCATAACACCCTAATACTTTATGCCCAAAAGTCGCCATTATACGCTTATCACTGTGGCGCGCTAGTAACCTAGCAAAATATAGCGATCATAATTACTGTATATGGTTACTTATCTATTTGTGCCTATATTATTATCCCTTATCTATTTGCGCCTATATTATCTATTCGTGCCTATATATTGTTACTATAGCCCAATCACTTAAACAAGACAGTGCTACTAGGAGTTTGTTGTTATGGCAAGTTTTTCTACTAATGAATTTAAAGCCGGTCTAAAGGTCATGCTCGATGGCAACCCTTGTGCCATTATGGAAAATGAATTCGTCAAACCCGGTAAAGGACAGGCGTTCAACCGCGTCAAGCTACGTAACCTACGTAGTGGTAAGGTACTTGAGCAAACGTTTAAATCAGGAGATAGCTTAGAAGCCGCTGACGTTATCGATACGGAGATGGATTATCTGTATACTGATGGTGAATTTTGGCACTTTATGGACTCTGAGAGCTTTGAGCAGATCCAAGCGGATAAAGCTGCGATGGGCGACACCCCGCAGTGGTTAAAAGAAAATAGCAACGCCACTTGTGTGATCACGCTGTTCAATGGCGTGCCATTATCTATCACGCCGCCGAACTTTGTAGAACTACAGATCACTGAAACCGATCCGGGCGTTCGTGGCGACACTTCTGGCGGCGGCGGCAAACCTGCAACTTTAGAGACTGGCGCTGTCGTACGCGTACCCTTATTTGTGCAACAAGGTGAAGTGGTACGGGTTGATACTCGTACTGGTGACTATCAGACTCGCGTTAGTTAATTTACTATCGTCTTGATGAGAGTAAAAATAAAAAGTCTTAATCGCCATTTCGATTAAGACTTTTTGGTTTTAGGTTTGCATTTAACTTTATGCATTAACGGACTGTCTGTACATTAGCCAATACTGAACCAAAGCATTTAGCTGCTCTTTTTTGAAAGGCTTACTACAGTAGTCTTGCATACCCACTTGTAGATATTTTTCGCGCTCGCCGTCCATAGCATTGGCAGTTAGGGCAATAATAGGCGGCAAGTCGTCGCTATCGAACATCTCTTGCAGCTTGATCGTCGCCTGCATTCCATCCATGATAGGCATATGATGATCCATCAAAATCACATCGTAACGTTTGGGGTTTGCGATAAACTCGTCAATAGCTTTTTGGCCATCAGTGACGTGCGTGACCTCATGGCCGCTACTGCGCAAAGCTTTTAGAGCTATCATCGCATTGACATTATCATCCTCAACCAACAATACATGTCCATTGTAATGCCATTCAGGCTCGATATCGATATGATTGGCTTGTTGCCAAGCAGCATACTGCGGCTTATCAATCACCTTTAAGGGAAGCAATAACTTAAAGGTGGTACCTTCACCGACGATACTATCTGCCCAAATATGACCGCCCATTAGCGCCACTAGTGATTTACAGACTGACAACCCAAGTCCGGTACCACCATATAACCGATGCGTTGATTTGTCCGCCTGATTGTAGGCGTCAAAGATCGCATTCAGCGACTCCGCTTTTATCCCCACTCCAGTATCTGAGACGGTAATACAAAAATTCATATCGTCATAGTCAATAGGGTTATCAATAGCATCCAATACTTCTCTTTGAGCGTTAAACGCCTCAAAATCGCAATCTTTGGATTGTCTAACATCAAAGACAATGTGCCCGCCCTCGCGAGTGAACTTAATAGCATTACTGATCAGATTAGAAAAAATCTGTTTAAGGCGTACTGGATCGCCTTCTACATAAGAGTTTAGATCATCATCGTAGTGGTATTCTAAAGTCAATCCGCGCTGAGTGGCTTTGGTATTAAATAAAGCTACTACTTCATTGCAGATAGTGGCTAAGCTCATCGGTACCGTATCAATGACCATTTTACCGGCCTCAACTTTCGATAAGTCCAAAATACCGTTGATAATGACCAGTAGGTGATCTGCCGATACTTTTATATTATCGACATAGTTTTTTTGCTCAGGACTCAAAGCTGTCTCATCAAGCATATCGACCATACCGATGATGCCGTTCATAGGGGTGCGGATCTCATGGCTCATATTCGCCAAAAAATCTGACTTCATATCGTTGGCATATTTGGCAAGGCGTTGTTTTTTTTGTAGCTGCAGCGCATCGGCTGCCATCTGAGCAAACTGCGTTAAGTGCTTGGCTTGCTCTTCGCTAAAGTCATAATGTGGCTTGGTATCCATAAGGCACAAGGAGCCTAAACGATAGATATGGTTATCTTCGTGCAAGATAATAGGCGCGCCCGCATAAAAGCGTAAATTGGGATCGGTAGTGACTAAGCTATTATCAATAAAACGCTCATCTACCGATAAATCGGCAACAACAAACACTTCATCAGAGAGCACGGTATAATTACAAACCGCCACGCCACGAGTGGTAGCGCAAGTATCGCCAATCCCGCGAGCTGACTTTAAATACTGGGTGTCTTCATCCATAAAAGTAATGGCGACTATAGGCATGTCAAAGAAGGTCTTAACCAAGTCAGAGAGGCGCTCAAAAGTCGGTTCAACGTTAGTGTTGAGGACTTGATACTCCTGTAGCTTAGCGATGCGTGCTTTTTCATCTTTTGCTCGTGGATAAGTGGACACTGCCTTCTCCAAAACGATTATAAAGTAGCCGCTGTCGCAGCCGCTTGTTTGCTTAGTATAAGCAGAGTCTCACTTACCATAACCATAGCAAGCACCGAGGTCACCGCCACTGCCGAACCGTAACCGCCACAGTTCAAACCAGCGGACTGACTCATCTTTTCGACGCGCGGCGGCTCAGTTGAATAGACACATTTAATACCGAATTTTTCTTTCATTTGGCTGTTGATGCCTTTTTCATGACGTAGCTTGTTACGTAGTCTCGCCAGTAAAGGATCTTGATAGCTGTCTTTTAAGTCGCTAACCGTAATTTGGCGCGGATCTATTTTGCCGCCTGCCCCGCCTGCACAGATAAGCTTCAACTTATTAAAGCGGCAATGCAAAGCGATAGCGAGCTTAGCACTCATATCATCGACGCAATCTAAAATAATAATCGGCCGATTCTGCACCAAAGCTTGCTTAGCTGCGGCGCGGTCAGGTAATAACTGCGCGACATTATCAGGCGTCAAAAAGTCATCAACTAAATGCAGCTCTATGTTTGGATTAATCTCACGCATACGCGCGCCCATAGTCTCAATCTTACTCTGACCAAAGCTGCTGTCAAGCGCTGGCAGTTGCCGATTGACATTGGAGGCGACCAATACGTCTAAATCGACTAACGTAACACAGCCGACAGCGGTTCGTGCTAAAGCCTCGGCCACCCAAGAGCCGACTCCGCCAACACCAATCACATAGACGTGTGCGGCTGCAAAGCTAGCAAAAGCATCGCCGCCATATAGCTTTTGAGTACCCTGAAAACGGCGCTGATATTGACTATCATCAGTCGTAGTTGCCGTTATCTCAGATAGCTCGCTATCGGCGACTGTGCTATCCGTTACGGTTATAGTGGATTGATCTTTCATTCATTAACACTCTATTTATTAAGGCTATTTATTGACGCTATAGTTACTAAGACTCTGTTTACTGACCTTGCTGATAGCGATAATAAAGGGTCTGTACTGTTTGTAGTGCCAATTCATTGCGCCGTAGTAGGCTCCCCAGTACTAGAAACAGCACTAGAATCAGGGCTAGGATAAGACCAAGACTGACCTAAACTATCGATGCTATTTTGCCACAGTTGCTGAGCAAGTTTTGCCTTGTCTACTGCCAGTAGTTCGCTTAAGCTCGCTAGCACAAGGGGTAAATTAGCGGGCACATTGCGATTATGACTGTCACTGCCCTTATCACCCTCCCAAACATCGTCTGGGCTTTGACCTTGGTTCTTACCTAAAGCTGAGGCGTTATCGTTAGAGGTCTGACAGCTAATTGGTGTCATATCTGGGCAGTCGGTCTCTATCACTAAGCAGTCGATACCATACTCAGCAACAGCGACTTGTAGCGCGCGGCGGAGCTTTTTGGCATTGGGGTTGGTCACTTGTCCGGTCACGCCAAGCTTGAAACCGAGCTTCACAAAAGCCTTAGCTTCTTGCTCACCGCCGCTGAAACTATGGGCAATACCGCCTAAGGTTTTTGCATCATAAGCGTGCTCCTTTAATATTGCTAAAGCCTCAGCATGAGCCTTACGAATATGTAGCATCACGGGTAACTGATGCGCCACCGCCATATCAAGCTGAGCGCTAAAAAAGCGCTGCTGCTTAGCAAAGACCTCAGGCTCTTTCATCTGAGCAGTAAAAGTATCAAGCCCAATCTCGCCAATGGCGAGAGGACGCTGCTTGTCTAGCATGTCTGCCATTGAGTCTAGGTGTGCTTCGGTATGCTGCTCTATATAGAAAGGATGTAGTCCTAGCGCAATATGAGCTGCCGGTATAGAGCTGGCATCGATGTTTGCTAAATCAGCTTCGTTGCTTGCAAATTTACGCTTATCAAAAAACTGCTGAACGTCATAAAGCCGGTCAAAGTGCCGATATAGATAGCCCACTAGCACTAAATGCTCGACTCCACTCTGATGAGCGCGCTGTGCTTGTCGCGCTCTATCTTTATCGAACACAGGAGCATCAAAATGGGTATGCGTATCAATTAAAGGGTAACGAACAATGTCTTTATTATTCGTGAGCGACTGACTGCTATCAGCCATAAAAAGCCTCCTTACACTAGCTTATTACTATCACTAATCTGCGATTATTTAGCAAGGCGAGTTTGTATTAATATCACTATTATTTTTAGTATATGTTGTAGGGGTATAATCATTAGTAGATTGGACTGGCCTGCTATCTTTTAGTTAATGCTTAAGATGACGTCATACTCGTTGAAAGTGTCACCATATAACTGGGCTTCACGATACCTTTTAGCTGAGTGAACGGAACCACGAAATCCACCGCCTGCAGCTGAGTATTGAGCAGCTCTCCAGATTGATAGACTAAATGTAGCCCCTGCTGATCGATATACCACTGCTCAGATAAGCGTAGCGGCCACTCTTCTAGGTACTGCTGCTCAATACCTTGCTTAGCGAGCCATTGTTTTTTGACGGTATTAAAAGCCGATAGTAGCTTTTGGGTATCGGCGTCTGGTAATAAGATATCCTCTACGGTCAATTGCAGCTTTTTTTGCATATCTAGCATGACGTAGTCGCGATGCCCTTGCTGATGATCCTCGCTGCGCTGCTGAGTCGATTTGACTACCAGATAACCCGTCATCACCTCCCTATTCATCTTGCTAGAGCTCGCTGCAACATTATCAGCATTTAAGCCTTGATTAAGGACTAAGTCGGTATCGAGACGTTGATATTTGGGCTGCGAGCTGACTCCTTCGCTGCGAAACTCTATTTGTTTTAACAGTGCTGATACTGAGTCTCTCGCCACTTGTTGTTGACTGGTAAAAGGCGTGTCTGGTGATAAGGTTCTGGCAACCGTCTGCCACATGATATTGGCAAGCCAAGGCTGAGGCGGCGTAAACGCTAATGTATTGAGTTCCAAATACTGACAGCTCGTTTGCTGGGCATCGCAGTCAGGTTGGCGCGCGATGGCTTGTTGTTTACTGATATTAACGGGGGGCGCTTGTTTATGGCTTGTCTTGTCTAGAGCGTTAGTGGTGCTAGCAGTGCTAGACTGGGAGGATTTATCATTCTCTATTGTGCTACGCGTACCGATTTCATTAGCTGCTTCCTCTTCCGCTTGCTGCTCGAACATCGACTCAGGTTGCGGCGCGCAGCCCAATAAAACATTGCTCCCCAATACAACCACTGTCGCCATCAATATTGTTTCCATCACGACAAATCCCCTAGAAAAGAACATCAAGGAGATGGCGGAAGCGTTTACATGTATGGATGCGTCGTTATGGCGTCTCATGAAGTCAGCTATAGTAAAGAACTGGTTAAAATAATAACACAGTGCCTATCTAGATTACGTAGTGATAATTTTAACGCTGATCAGCTTGTATGTAATAACGGCTCAGGACAGTGCTTCGCATGATGCCAAGTTAATGCGCATCGTTTTCATTGAGCGTCGTTTGTTTGCTCTGCGTGTCATTAGCATTTTTATCAGAGGCGCGATTATGATCATTGAAGTGACGGTTCGCGATCGGTCGCGTCTGCCGACTGCTACGCCGAGGTATCAAGAGTAAAGCGCTACCGACAAGGCTTAAGGTCAGCCATTTTTTCTTATTCATAACACTCCTTTGTGACGGTCACTAAGGTTATAACTTATAACCACTCTTAAAACTACTGGCTAATGGGATAAGTAGTGATACCACTACTTGGACTATCAACTCTAGTAAAACCTGATGGCGGCGTCACTTGCTTTGGCGTCTGATCGCGCTTGGGGATTAGCGGGTTGAGCGGCATGAGCTCAAAGTCTTTACTGACGTCACCATTCCAGCCCTCGGTACCGCTAAGGGGCAGCTGCTTAATCGTACCATTCTTGTCGATAACCAGTTGTAATACGCGCATCTGATTGAATTTGCGCTCAGTGACGCTTGCCACCGCGCCGCCATCACGCAAGATCGTCGGCTGCAGAAATATAATCAGATTGCTCTTTTGCGTGCTGTCGTTATCTGAGCGAAATAAGCGACCAATCACTGGCACGTTACCGAGACCGGGTACTTTTTGTTGGCGGGTAGTCGAGTTATCACGCATCAGACCACCAAGGGCGATCGTCTGCTGATCGTCTGCCAAAATAGTGGTGTTGATCAGGCTTTTATTAGTAATAATTCCACTTGAGTTGCCGACACTTCCTGGCACTACTGATGAGACCTCTTGCGAGACCTCCAAGCGTACTGTGCCGTTTTCGCCGATATGCGGGATGACGTTGAGATTAATACCAATATCTTGGCGCTCGATAGTCTGGAAGGGATTATTCGAGTCATTACCGCTAGTGGTAAAAGACCCAGTAACAAAAGGCACGTTTTGCCCGACTAAAATACTCGCTTTTTCATTATCTAAGGTCAAAATAGAAGGCATAGACAGTAGATTGGCACTGGTCGAGGAATCTAGCGCTTGCAAGATGGCACCATAAAATTCGGTGTTGCCTTGACTGTCTTTGCGGCTATCACCAATCCCTATCAAAGCGCCAACGATTGAGTTAGCCGCAGCGCTGAGCCCAGCAGCTCCAGCTGCGCCGCCGCCCGCCAATGCCGCTGCCGCCAAGGACGTCGCGCTAGCACCAACGTTCGTGAAGTTCACGACTCCTAAGCCGCTATTGGCATTACCAAGTGCCCACTGTACGCCCAACTGGGTAGCATCATCGCCCGATACTTCCACGATAGCCGCCTGAATGAGCACCTGCGCGCGGCGATTGTCCAATTGATTAACCGCCTCCTCAATCTCAAACATCAACTCAGGCGCGGCATTGACGATGACGGCATTTTGCGTCTCGTCGGCAATAATACTAAAAGGCCGGCCGGTGGTACTATCGGTCGCGCCGTCAGTCGTACCACTAGTCGCAGAAGGTGTGCTGGTATTATTATTAGTGTTATTGAGCAGCTCATTGGCAGCACCGTTAAGCGTAGCACCTGTGCTACTAGCTCCGGTCAAGGAGGCCGACTCTAGAGTGGAGGTTGCCCCTGAGCTATTAAGAGACTGATTGGCCAATAAGCCGCGTAGCATATCAGCGATATGAGCGGCGCTGGCATACTTCAAGCGAAACACACGCAAACCGCTGAGCCGACGTGATGGCGTGGTATCGAGCTGATTGACCATCGCTTGTACCTTAGCAATCATCTCCGGACTACCTTTGACCAGCAATCTATCGCTTGCGCTATCGGCAATGACTTTGAGCTGATCGCCGCCGGCGGCCTGACCACCGCCAGTACTGACCAAAGCGCTGATCAGATCCATCATGCGCTCAGAGTCGACATGGCGTAGCGGTATCACTTGCAGACTATCATTGATATTGCTATCTAAGTCGCGAATCAACGCGGTAAGCTGGTTTAGGCTATCAGCGCGATCAGATAACACGAGCGCATTGACGCCCGGTACGGCAGCAGCATGGGCGGACTGCGGCATCAGGGGCCGAATAACGCCTAAGATCTCAGCGGCTTGAGTGTTAGTCAGATAAATCACCCGGGTGGCCAACGACTCGCCAACGCTATCACCGCGCAAATCTACCGCCACGCCCGATTGCTTAGCGACATTATCCGGAACTAGCTTGACTGTGGTACCCGAATCTATCGCCGCTATACCATTGACTTGCATCACACTCAAAAACAGCTGATAAATCTCATCTCGCGATAAGGCACGGTTGGATATGACAGTGACATTGCCATTGATACGCGGATCTAGAACAAAGTTTTGATCGGTAATCGTGGCCACTTCGTTGATAAAAGCTTTTATATCGGCATCTTGCAAATTGACTTTCCAGCTCTCAGCGCTTGCTAGACCACAAGATGCTGCCCATAATGGCAGCGCCAAACATAAAGGCCGGCACATACGCAGCAACCGCTGTATAGAAAGACGTAAAGATGTCATTGAAAACTTATCCAAACTTACCATGGTCATGATTACCCATTATGATGTCACTTGTGAGGTACAAGATGCTACAGGCTAACATACTGCTAACTGACAGTTATAAATTAACGCGGTAAAACTTGTGTACGATAAACTGATAAAACTAAATTATGATAAAAATATCTTCGCGCTTCCCTAAAACTGCTGACGAATAGTAATCACTTGCTCGCCTCGTTGCACTTCAATCTGCGCCTCGCCCGATTGCTGCGCTTGTTGCAAAACCGTCGCATCTTGCGCTGGACTGCTACCAACCGTTTGCCCGTTGACAGTCAGTACTTTGTCTCCAGCCTCAAGCCCTAAACGATTACGCAACCCTGAGGGCATAGCTGCGGTGACCTGATAGCCTTCACCTGATGCCATGACGCCCATACGGCTCAGATAACTGGCCGGATTTTCTTTTAGCGCGGTTACCGCGTCATCGATAGCGGAGCTCGTGTCGGCAGGTTTAGCCTCTTCTGCTAGCGGATCATCAGTGGCTATCGGCGCGCTTTGGGTTGGCAAAGGCAGCGTATTGCTTGAATTATTAGTATTAGGAAGGCGCTGATTGCCAATAGCGTTATCATCTAGCCCTCGCTGATCAAGTGGTAACGCCTCTGGCATCTCGATGACGGTTTGCTGATCGGCAGTGTCAGCAATAACCACCGCGTTCCAATCTACACTGATAAGCGTAAAGCCGGTATCCTCTAAGCTATCACCGATACGATAGTTTTTGACATTACCATTGACGTCTAGTAGCGCTGACGACAAGCTATCAGGTATGGCGAGCAGCACTCCTTTTAGCTCCACATTCGGCGGTGGCTGGACGGCTGCCGTAACAGGTTCAGGATCTGCAAAAATGGCAAACAAGTTACTATTATCAACGGAACTATTTGCGTTGTTTTGAATCGCTTGTAGCGGTAACGCTGGCGCTAGCGGCGGCGCTAATATCAGCCATAATAGCCGTGCTGCTACCCAACACAACCAAATAATAGCCAATAACAATAGCCAAGCTGAGAAGCGATTGAGAGTATCCATCACCGGCTTTAATCGCGCGCTCATACTCATTATCAGTTTGCCCCTAAGCCGGTTAATAACGGCTGACGCACACTAATGACTGGGGTATCTTGCGGCGCTTGGCCTTGATATTCTGGCATGTTCTCGAGTAGGCGCTGGGTCAGACTGACATCTAGCATATTGTCACCATCCAGATACAAGTCGCCTAAGCGTTTGTCTTGATTATTTAATAAATTGACATGCAGTAGGTGGTTATCGTTTTTTTGTTCCGTACTGAGCTGTGCTCGCATGGTCGGCATCGTAATGTAGAGCAGCTTGCCCGCATTAGGATAACCAACCTCACCGCCAACCCAAGTTAGCTGACCGTCCGCTTCATGGAACCCTGCGCTCTTCTCTCCCGCCGCTGACTGACGCTGTAAAGAGACATTGTTGAGCTGAATCGGCGTATTGGGTAGCTGCCAATCGACGACACTCGTCAAAGTTTCAGCAGCAATGTTGCCGCTCATACCATCCACTTGCCACGTGCCGCGCCCTACTTTGACTTGTCCCTCTAAGCGCGTTTGCCCGGTAGTAATCTCAACGTCAGCGCCAAGCTTACCCAAAAACAACTGCCACGGCTGCCAAGTCCAATTGGCCGAGCCGGTCAGCGCCGTACTCGTTTGTGGTAATTGCCAAATAAGCGCGCCTTGCCAGACATTCCCTGATACTTGCTGTACATAAGGCGACTGGGGAGCATACTTTTCAACTATCCATGCTGCTGGCATTTGCAGTACTGCAAATAGCGCAAACATCACCATGCCCACCAGCCACCAGAGCTTACGCGGACGCTTATTGGACGATGTAGACAGTTTTGGCACGAATAAAAGACTCTTTTATAGGGGTTAAAAGCTCATTATCATAGCAAATAATCCGCTATAGGTGACATAAAAAAACCAGTATTCTTAAATAAAAATACTGGTTTCTGGCTCAAGCTTAGCGCCGAGTATCGTGCTGATTTTATAGCTTTATTAAATAGCAAACTCGTTTAGTTCACGGCCAGCCGCTAATGCTTCCACAAGCCAAGTCGGCTTGCGGCCACGGCCCGTCCAAGTCTCTTCATTGTTGTCGGTGTTGCGATACTTGATACTACGCTTCTTCTCCAGTTTCTCACCGGCTTTTAGAATCTCGTCAATGCTGCTATCTGCGTCTTCAGCGATTTTTTCAAATTGCATATAAGCATCATACAGACGCTGATGCTGCTTTTGATCAATAAGCTGCTGGGCATTTTCAGTAATTGCACGCAGTTGATCGACGTCCAAGTTTTGTAAATCAATAGGGTTGTTATTCTTCATAATAGCCTCGGTATAAAAGTGTTCATTATAGGAAATATACTTAATAGCCTAAAAATTTATAATCCATTGGTCGTCATCTTCTTTAATAGCTTATTCTCTAATAAAAGATGCGATTATTCGATCATAAATATAAAGTGATTAATTTAATCTAAATACAGACTGCATTAACTGACCATATTATACCAAACTCTATTAACTATAATACTATATTTATAATTCACTATAGATAGCGTTACTTTTTAGAAAAAGAACATAAGTTCTTTTTTCTTCTATGAACTATTGAATATAAAAACATACAGTGCTAATAGAATATTAAACACTACAAAAGCATATCTCTATATTTTATGTTCACCTTTTATAGTTAAGTCATAAAACTAAAAATACTTTTTTATCTATAGTCGATTCACTTTAAAAATTATACAGTGCTACTGGGGCAAATTTCGCGCAGCCTCTGGAGTGCAAAGCGTACAACAAGCAAGGAAAATTTGTACCAGTAGCACGACGATATTAACGTATCGATTTGATTTCGTATTGGCTATATCAAGCTAGTTATAGCCCAATAAAAAAAGGGTCTATTTATATAGACCCCATCTGATTTAATCAACACTATTAGATTATGTATCCTAAAACGGAATATCATCATCGACCGGACCGTCTGGCATTGCGTTGGGCTTAGACTGCGGTGCCTGTGCTGGTTGGTTAAATTGGTTATTGGTCTGAGCAGGGGCACCTTGGTTGCCATAGCTACCCTGCTGACTACCTTGTGCTGCCGCTGCTATGCCACCAGCTTGACCCTGCTGACTACCAAATCCTTGTCCACCGCCTTGGTTACTATAGTCACCTTGCGGACCACCTTGACCACCGCTAGCACCATCTAGCATCTGCATTTGATCGGCGCGAATTTCGGTAGCATAGCGATCACTACCGTCAGGAGCTTGGTATTTACGCGTGCGTAAGCTACCTTCGATATAGACCTTGCTGCCTTTTCGTAGGTACTGAGCGGCAATTTCGCCTAAACGATTAAACAGTGAGACACGATGCCATTCAGTGGCTTCTCTTTTTTCACCGCTTTGCTTATCGGTCCATTGCTCAGAGGTGGCTACTGAGATATTAGTAACACTACCGCCATTATTGAATTGACGTGATTCAGGGTCCGCACCAAGATTGCCGATGATGATGACTTTATTAACTCCGCGCATAATGTCTTCCTTTTTTATAGATGATTTTGTTGATAAGCGCTAAGCTCTTATACAAAAGCCTAAACCGCTTACTTTAATCTATTTTTATAAGGTCAATAATTATTAACCCTAATTTTCAATTAATATTATAGGCTCACTTTATACGTTTTTTACGTAAATATCTAGCTGCACTTATTCATAGACGACAGTTCGTGTCGTCTATGAATATACATTTGTATACCATTTAGTACTATTAGTTTTTATTACCGTTTATGGTGTATGCTCATCATGGTGCATACTTAAAGTCACACTGCCAAGCTCTACGCCAAACTTACTCATCACGGCGCGGTTCAACATGACATTATCATTAATTAAATACATCCAATCATCAAAATTGACTTGGTAAGTCTTATCATTGACAGGTAAATCCAGCACGTACTGCCAGTGAAAGGCGTTGCCTACCACTTCTCCAGTAGCTTCGCCGATCACGTCGCCAGCGGTTCCTGTCCATGTGCCGTCAGCTTGCTTAGTGAGTCGCCAAATGCGCTGTGACTTACTGCCATCAGCCCAAGCAAACTTTTCATCTAAGACGATAACGTTGTCACCTTCATGGCTGGCATCGATATCGACGGTGAAGCGTTTTTTGACTTCGCCGCTGCGACCTTGAAACATACCGTAACCGTCGATCTGACCCGAGAAAAACTCATGCATATCCAGCGCCGGTTTGGCGTTTTGATAAGTTTGAATATTTTGGGTGGCACAGCCTGACGTTAATGCCGCCACTGATATAGCAAATCCTACCCCTAGCGTCATCGCAACAGTAGGCGCTGATTTTAGAGTAAGGTTAATGTTGAATGCGCTCATCTCAATTCCTTTTGAATAGCTCAATTAAATATTTAACGGGCTTTGTGCTAACTTGGCAAGTTCTTGCTTTGCTTCATCTGTTAGCTGGGTTTTATCTAGTTTTAGATAAGCCACTTGCTCCTTTGCCATGACGACTAGCTCATCGACGCCATTGATTGCCATCATTTGTTGCGACCAATCCTGAACATCAATGTTACTCGGAATCGTCACTGTGGTACTAGATAAATACGGCGGCTGCGAAATTGGCAGAATAATTAATAGTGCCACAGCCATTATCACTGCCAAAATACCCCATGCGAGCATATCAGGCTGGCTCAATAGCAGACCACCCATCGCGCCACCGACGAAGGCACCGAAGAACTGACTCGATGAATTCAGTCCCATAGCCGTAGCTTTGTTAGCGACTGGGGCGCGCTTAGAGATCCAAGAAGGAATAGTGGCCTCAAGCAAGTTAAAGCCCATAAAATACAGCAGTAATCCTAAGATAATACCGACACCGACTTGGCTACCTAAGGCTAATAATGCTAATGCTGCGGTCATCAAACCAATCGCAGCCAAAAAGACTTGGCGCATCTTACGCTTCTTTTCAGCGATGATAATAAAAGGAATAGCAACAGCAAAGCCGATAAACAACAGCGGCAAATACACTAAGCCTTGCTGGCGCACCGACAAGCCCATGACTTCTGTGAGCTGATGCGGCAAGATGACAAATATAGCGGTAAGCGTCAGATGCAGCGCAAATATACCAAAATGCAGCCGGTTGAGATCACCGATTTTGAGCACAGTAGCCAGCTGCTGACCAATCGATTTATTATCTAAGTTATGCTTGAGCACCCGTAGCGGCGTCGGTACGACGAATAATAGCAGCATAGCCAGTACCGCAAAGCCGGCAGTCAACCAAAACAGCCCTGACATGCCAAGCGAGCCGACTAATAACGGCCCAAAAGCAAAGGCGAGCATAATAGAGGTGGCAATGGTCAAACCCATAGTGGCCATGGCTTTGGTGCGCATCTCCTCGCGCGTGACGTCAGCTAAGAGCGCCATCAGTACCGCCGATACGGCCCCACTACCCGCGAGTGCGCGACCGATAATAACCTCGTAAATATCTGTGGCGTTGGCCGCGATGATACCGCCGATGGCAAACAGTATCAGGCCAAACATGATAATAGGCTTACGCGGAAACTTATCGGCAGCAAGGCTCATCGGTATCTGAAAAACCGCTTGACCCAAACCATAAATACCAACGGCTAAACCAATCAAAAAAGGCGTCGCATGCGCATAAGTGCTGCCATAAACAGAAAACACCGGCACTATCATAAACAGGCCAACCATCCGCAGAGCAAAAATACCACCTACCCCTAAGATTGCCCGTTTCTCTACGCTATTCATACTTGCCTCACTGGTTCATCTTATAACATCTGATAGCTACAGCTTGCAGACCACTTAATGGATTGATCACCAAGCCCGATCCTACAAAGGTTGATCGAAGCCGGCTTAAAGACCTCAGGTATCGCATGACGTTACTATATCTGCGCTAGCTTCAGCTCCAAATCAAGCTCCCTAGTATAAGACATTCGCCATTTTCTTGCCGAGACTTTTATCACAAAGCACTCTTTACTGACTGTATCTCTATAGTTTTGTTACCAACCTTCTTTAATACGTATCCCTGACTTGAATAATCGCTTAATCGTGACTATAAAGTAAAGCGTTGATAGCATTGTTCTTTTACTCATTGTTCTGCTACTAATACTGCTCATTAGCTAATAACTGCAGCAGTGGAAAACTGACTCAATAGCTATCGTAAAGATATAAATATCGGTTAACTATTTAACCCCAACTCCTATAAGCAGACTTTTGTTAATTTATAAAAATAAATAGGGTTTAAAAAATAGTTAAGTGTTTTACCACCTTTTCTTTTTATTTATCTATTTTATTATTATTTAAGCTCATCTACTCTTTTTAATTTACAAATGTTGGTTATCTTTATTAATCGCTAACCCACTTTAAAAAATAGGAAACCCCTTACCGATGGCCCATGACCATATCGCAATACGCGGCGCTCGTACTCATAATCTCAAAAATATTGACTTAGATATTCCACGCGATAAGTTCGTCGTGATTACCGGCTTATCCGGTTCTGGCAAGTCGTCCTTGGCTTTTGATACCCTTTATGCTGAAGGGCAGCGTCGTTACGTTGAGAGCTTATCCGCTTATGCGCGTCAGTTTTTATCGCAGATGGAAAAGCCTGAAATCGATAGTATCGAAGGCTTGTCACCAGCGATTGCCATTGAGCAAAAATCTACCAACCATAACCCGCGCTCAACCGTTGGCACGATCACTGAGATTTATGATTATCTGCGTCTGCTCTATGCGCGTATCGGCACGCCCTATTGCCCTGAGCACGGCGAGCCGATGGTGGCGCAGTCTGTGACGGAGATGGTTGATCAAGTCATGGCGCTCCCCGATGAGACCAAACTTATGATCTTGGCTCCTGTGGTTCGTGAGCGCAAAGGTGAGCATACGGTTTTGCTTGAGCAATTAATCGGACAAGGCTTTGTGCGCGTACGCGTCGACGGTCATGTCTATGATACTGACGAATTGCCAACACTCGATAAGAAGAAAAAACACACGATTGAGGTCGTCGTGGATCGCTTTAAAGTGCGTGATGATCTAGGCAACCGCGTGGCGGAGAGTTTAGAGACTGCGCTACGTCTGGGTCAAGGGTTAGTTACGCTACATTTTATGGATGGTAATCCGAAAGAAGATGGTAGCGACAATCAAGTGATGTCGGCTAAGCATTCCTGCCCTGTTTGTGATCGCGCCGTATCTGAGCTGGAACCGCGGATGTTTAGTTTTAACAATCCGTATGGTGCCTGCCCGACTTGTGATGGTCTGGGTAAGCGTCAATACTTCGCCGCTGAAAAGCTGATTACTCATGTTGATAAAACGCTCAATCAAGGCGCAATTAATGGCTGGGATAAGCGCCATTCTTATTACTTTGGTTTGCTCACCACCGTTTGTAACCACTTTAATATCGATATGGATATGCCGTGGACGGATCTACCCAAAGCTCAACAAGACCTAATTATGCAAGGCTCTGGTAAAGAAAAGCTGACCTTCAACTTTACCGATGAGCGTGGCCGTAAAACCAATAAAACGGTACCGTTTGAAGGCGTGCTTCCTTATCTTGAGCGCCGCTATGCCAAGACTCAAAGTAACCTCGTGCGTGATGAGCTAGCCAAATACCTTGCTGATACCACGTGTAATGTCTGTGATGGCGCGCGCTTGAATGAAATCTCCCGTAACGTGCGCGTTGATGAGCAAACCATCGCGGAGATCGTTAAGCTCTCTATTGGTGATGCTGCTGATTACTATAAAACGCTTAAAATAAGTGGTCATAAAGGTGAAGTCGCAGAAAAAATATTTAAAGAGATTAACGAGCGCCTCAACTTCCTCGTTAGTGTTGGTCTTGATTATCTAACGCTGGCGCGCTCGGCCGAAACGCTATCCGGAGGTGAAGCGCAGCGTATCAGGCTTGCCAGTCAAATCGGCGCGGGTCTCATGGGGGTGATGTATGTGCTTGATGAGCCGTCTATTGGTCTGCATCAGCGCGATAACGACCGTTTGCTAAAAACCCTAACGCGCCTGCGTGATTTGGGCAACACTGTCCTTGTCGTCGAGCATGACGAAGATGCCATTCGTCAAGCCGACCACGTCATCGATATCGGTGTCGGTGCAGGCGTACATGGTGGTCATATTATCGCCCAAGGCACGGTCGATGAAATTATGGCGACTAAAGATTCGCTGACTGGACAATACATGTCGGGCAAAAAACGTATCGAAATTCCAACGGTACGTCACAAAGCCAAAACCATAGAAGTCGAGGGTAAAGGCAAAGCCAAATCAAAAAAAGTACCCATGACCATTGAGCTAAAGGGCGCGTCAGGTAACAACTTAAAAGACGTCGATCTGAGCTTGCCAGTTGGGGTAATGACGTGTGTTACGGGCGTGTCAGGCTCTGGTAAATCGACACTGATTAATCGTACGCTTATGCCTATCGCGGCGACTCAGCTCAATAATGCCTCAACACTAATCGCCGATAAGCATGACAGCATCAGCGGTCTGGAGCATTTGGACAAAATGGTCGATATCGATCAAAGCCCAATTGGCCGTACGCCACGCTCTAATCCTGCGACTTATACCGGTGTGTTTACGCCCGTACGTGAGATGTTTGCACAGACGCCTGAAGCGCGTGCGCGTGGTTATAAAGCGGGTCGCTTTAGCTTCAACGTCAAAGGCGGTCGCTGTGAGATATGCCAAGGCGACGGTCTGATCAAAGTCGAGATGCATTTCTTACCCGATATGTACGTGCCTTGTGATACCTGCGAAGGTAAGCGCTATAACCGCGAAACCCTTGAGATTCATTATAAAGGTAAAACCATCGCTGACGTGCTGGATATGACCGTTGAAGATGCCACTGAATTCTTCTCCGCCATTCCAGCCATTTATCGCCGCTTGCAAGCGCTGATGGATGTGGGTCTGAGCTACATTCGCCTCGGACAATCCGCGCCTACCCTATCGGGCGGTGAAGCCCAGCGAGTGAAACTAGCACGCGAACTTGCCAAGCGTGATACCGGACAAACGCTATATATCTTGGATGAGCCAACGACTGGTTTGCATTTCCACGATATCAATAAACTGCTCAACATCCTGCATGCGCTACGTGATAAAGGCAATACTATCGTCGTGATTGAGCATAACTTGGATGTGATCAAAACTGCCGATTGGGTCATCGATCTTGGCCCTGAAGGCGGTAAAGGTGGCGGTATGATTATCGCGGAAGGTACGCCGGAGGAAGTGGCGGAAGTGAAAGGCTCGCATACCGGTGAATTTTTAAAGCCGGTTTTGGAACAGGCGATGTCTGAGGCGAGTTAGTAGGTTGATTGTTTGGTTTTGATTTAAAGGCTACTCTTTTGGGGTGGCCTTTTTTTATATTTGATTATTATTTGTATACAAAAACCTTAAGCACAGATTTACTTAAGGCTTAGTTTTCGTTCGATTGATCATAGAGACTACATAGTGTATCTACTTAACTAAAATTATCTAGTTGTTTAAAAGTAAATCATAGTTTTCTGAAAAGTCAGGGTGTATTCTATCCACAGTTTCAAAAAATTCTTCTTTGGTTTTTGATAGTTTCATAATAGTTGTCACGGAAGATACTAATTGCATTAACTCTGGATGTCCTTTATCTGGAGTTAAAACTTGATGCAACCTGGTTCCTTTGTTACCTAATTTTCTAGCTCTATTCTTAAGCTCTGGTAAAATTTCGGGAGCTAGCTTTTTGTATATAACCTTGTTAGTAACATGTCCAAAAAAACCTGGACGTTTTACTTTTCCGTTTTCAGGAGGGTAAGGCATATCATACAATCTAAATAGTTCTTTATAATAGTCGTCAGGAAAAGTTTTAATCCAAGCTTGCAACTCATTATCTACAAACTTTTCGAATAGCTTAGCAAGTGCATCTTTTTTACGAGCTTCTTGATAGCCTGTAACTTCATCAACTAAACTAGTCATCCCTACTTGCGATAAAGCTCTTACTAATATTTCTGCTTTCTTAGCAGTACCTACTTGGGAAGGGTGTAATTTCTCCTCTTCTCTAGCCTTCAGATATAGATCAGCAACTAGTGGCAGAATATTCGCATCATAACCACTTTGAATATTACCTTTTAGATCTACATACTCAATTTTTTTAATTACCTTTTTTAGGTCATCAGATACAAAAGGTTGGAGGTTCTTAGCATCCATAAAAGTAGGAATATTGGCTAACCTTGCATTCCCTCTTCCAGGTCTATCAAGTGCATCAAAAACTGCATTCTGTCTAATAACTCGTACATCACCCTCAATTACTGCTACATCTAAACTACTATCTCCAATTTTTATTTCACCCTCGTAGCCTGCTTTAGGTAAGTTAGCTTTATACTTTCTCGCGTTTACTCCCTTCATAGAACGAGCCTTACGCTCTGCTACTGTCATTTTTGAGGCTGTCGCTTTACCACTATTTTCACGTCCCATGTCATAGACCTATCTATCAGATTAAACCTTATTATAATTACAAGTAAATAACTTGTAAACTACTTTTATTAGTAATTAACTTGTAATTATAACGCTACAAGAAAAATATTATCTTACTCAAATCACAATCAATTAATAAGATACATTCCATAAACCATACCTACTAAATTTCGATAGCAAATAGTGTGTAGAGCGTACCCTACAAGGGCTTATTGATGCCTTGGAAGAAACATTTTTAAGAAAATTGCTACAACTTTCAATTTTCGTTATTTCAAAACCTACCCAATTGCAGCCACTTTTCCAATCACAACACTTTCATTACAATCAGCCCCATCACGACAGCTAAAATAGAACACATCCAAAATTCAATCAATAACTCAAACTATAAGGATGACTCATGACGAAGACTATTTTAATTACCGGCAGCACGGACGGCATTGGTAAACTTGCCGCTCTAAATTTAGCAAAAGCGGGGCATAAAGTGTATTTGCATGGCAGAGATGCTGACAAGCTTAATAACGTTATTGATGAAGTTAAAGCAGTAGCGACAGGCGCGGCAGCAGATGATATCAATGGGTTCGTGGCTGATTTGTCAGATTTTCGTGCAGTACGCGACATGGCAGCAGAAGTTAACGCCAAGCTATCGCAGCTTGACGTGCTGATTAACAACGCCGGGATTTATACCACTGCATCGCCCGTGACCAAAGACGGATTGGATGTCCGTTTCGTGGTCAACTATTTAGCGCCTTACGTATTAACCAACGCCTTATTGCCCCTGCTTAAAAATGCTAGCAAAGCGCGCATTGTCAATCTAAGCTCAGCAGCACAAGCGCCAATATCCTATCCCGCATTTGCAGGAAACGAGCGTCTCGATGACAAAGATGCCTATGCGCAAAGCAAGCTCGCGCTTACCATGTGGAGTATGGGATTAGCCGATGCCGTTGCAGATGACAATATCAATGTCATCGCAGTCAATCCAGGCTCGCTACTCAATACCAAAATGGTCGATGAAGCGTATGGCAAATACTGGTCATCAGCGGATAAAGGCGCGAACATCCTAACGCAGCTTGCCACCTCAGATGAGTTCGCTGATGATACGGGTAAATACTTTGACAATGATATCAAAGACGGCGCGCATGGTGAGGCTAGAGGCGAGTTCGGACAACCGCATGCCGATGCCTTAAATAAAGACGCTATTGACGAGCTTAAACGCCACACTCAAGATCTATTACAATCACTATAATTTTATCACTTATGAGGTGTGGGAAAATAAGGAGCTTATGGAGTAGCATGGCCAAAGCGCGCATTTTCAAAAATTTGTCAAGGTAACGAAAGATATGCTTGATAACTATGAGCTGACGCAAATGACTCGTATTGCGTAAGATTTGTAGACATAAAATTAAGGCTTAACCGTTTATTATCATTGCTCAAGATAAGGATGTCTTTAATGAAAATCACAAACAACCCAAAGCTAAAAAAACTCGCCTTCAAAGTACAAAAAGCTATCGTTAAAAGAATAGTGTACTTGCCCAAACCTATTTTACGAAAAATCGCAGGCGAGCCTATCGTCATAGACGGTCAAACTTTGGATGTCTCAGTGCAAGTCATTCTAAAGCTATTTGACGCGCCGCCTAACCATTTAGCCAGCGTTGCCAGTACGCGTAGGCAGATCGATGCTCAAGGGCCTTTGCTCGCGCAGTCTCATCATAAAGATATTATCAGCGATGACTTTGAGCTTGACGTCTCAGACGGTGATAGCATCACGCTACGCCGTTATCGTCATAAAGATGTCAAGGATAATAATCAGCCCGCCTTAGTGTTTTACCACGGCGGCGGTTATGTCGCAGGCTCGCTTGAGTCACACGATTTGGTTTGTCAGCACTTAGCCGCTAGTGGTCATTGTACCGTCATCGCAGTCGACTATCGCTTAGCGCCTGAACACCCCTTCCCTACTCCTATCAACGATGGATTAGCCGCTTTTCGTTATATTGCCAGTCATGCCGATAAGTTTGGCGTTGATGCGAGTCGTCTAGCGGTTGGTGGTGATAGCGCAGGCGGTAACTTAGCGGCTGTTGTGGCGCAGCAAACTAAAAACGACACTCATCCACCAAAGTTGCAAGTATTATGGGTGCCTTGGGTCGATATGAGCCGTGAGTATGAGTCGTATGAGTTATTTGCAACGGGTTTCTTTTTGGAGCGTGTAAAGATGCGCTGGTTCAAGGAGAAGTATATAAATGATGACACCGATACCAAAGATCCACTGGCGTCACCGATATTTGGTGACTTAACGGGCGTTGCTCCTGCTGTCCTTATGGTAGGCGGATTTGACCCGCTACGTGATGAAGGCGTAGCTTATGCTGAGAAGCTTAAAGACGCCGGTGTAGAGACTGAGCTTACGGTGTATGAAACTATGCCGCATTTGTTCTTAATGTTTGCAGGCGAGATTAAGGACGCCAAAGTGGCTTTTAATGATGCGAGTCGGTCGCTTAGAGCGTTGTAATGGATTATTAGGTTTCGTACCTTGAAACAAACCTACCTTATATCAATCGCATTGAGCTACGAATTTGGCGTAGGTTGGTGTGGAGTTTGCGACACCCAACAAAACCATAAGTTATTTTTAATAATCAATACTAGCAACTAGACGTTTTTTAGCCCTGAGCGAGGCAATAACAAAGCAATGCTTTGTCCGAGTGCAAGAGAATTTGCATTCTTGCAAATTCTAGTAGCAGTTATCCTTGGTTGACCACTAAATTGCAGGATGGTCTCGCGTTATCAAGGCAACGGGAACGCTACTGGCTATTGACCACTACTCTAGTAGGTAAGCAAGATAGTAGCGAGACAGAAGATTCCCTTTAAGGGATTTTCACTTGCGAAGCTAAAAATGCAGTGTAATTTTTTAACGCTTCTCAGGATTAGCTACTTATCAAAACGTCCTCAACCTAAATAAACTCCCGCTCAACATTCATCATTCGTGCGTCCACCGTCCGCTCTATTTTCTCCTCAATTTGACTGCATTGCGACTCAACTTCACGTTTAGATAGTCCGACGATGACAAACGTCCATTCGCTAGCATCATGCCGATCGCGCTCACCGCTCTCGCAGACTGGCACGCTTGGTGTATTGCCAAAGCGCGCATGCAAGCCGCCCATACGTTGGCGCTTTTCTTTTAATGAGCCGCAGCCGGGTAGCGCAAAGGTTAGAGTCAAGATAGCAATATGCATAAGTTCTCCTTATTAAAGTTATTCACGCTTCATGGTATCATCAACCATACTTCGCGCGAGGTCAGATCCTTGTAACTTTATAATTATGACTATCCGTGACAAACAGCCCAAATAATAACTAAACGAAGAGACCTTATATGAGTAAACATTATGATTATATCTCCATCGGTGGTGGCAGCGGCGGTATTGCCTCCATCAACCGCGCGGCAAGCTATGGCAAAAAGTGCGCGATTATCGAGGCTGAGCAACTAGGCGGCACTTGTGTCAACTGGGGCTGCGTACCCAAAAAGGTTATGTGGTATGGCGCGCAAGTCGCTGAAGCTATCGAGAAGTACGCGCCAGACTATGGCTTTGATGTCGAATTAAAGAACTTCGACTTTCAAAAGTTGGTGCAAAGCCGCCAGCAGTATATCGAAAATATCCATCGCTCTTACGATAATAACTTAGCCAAAAATGGCGTTGAGGTGATAAAAGGCTTTGCTAAATTTGTCGATACCAATACCGTTGAAGTCAACGGCGAACACATTACCGCTGACCATATCTTGATCGCCACGGGCGGTCATCCTATTAAGCCTGATATTAAAGGCGCAGAGCACGGTATCGACTCAGATGGCTTCTTTGAATTAACACACTTGCCAAAACGGGTGGCTATCGCTGGCGCTGGCTATATCGCTGTTGAAATCGCGGGCGTACTCAACAGCTTGGGCGCTGAGGTGCACCTATATGTTCGTCAGCACTCGCCGCTGCGCTCGTTTGACCACACTATCGTCGAAACTCTGCTGATAGAGATGGAGCAAGACGGTGTTCAATTGCATACCAACACCACGCTCACTGAAGTCAATAAAAATGAAGACGGCAGCTTAGAGTTATTTACCAAAGATGGTACGCTTGATACGGTAGATTGCCTGATTTGGGCGATTGGTCGCGCGCCTTCCACTGATAACATTAACTTGCAAGTGACTGGCGTAGAAACTACCGAGTTTGGCAAAATTAAAGTCGATAAATTCCAGAATACTAATGTCAAAGGCATTTATTCAGTCGGTGATATCATCGAAAACAGTATTGATCTAACGCCAGTCGCTATCGCCGCAGGTCGGAGGCTTTCAGAGCGCTTATTTAATGAAAAAACCGATGAGCATCTGGTTTATGATTTGATACCGACCGTTATCTTTACCCACCCTGCTATCGGTACTATTGGGTTATCCGAGATTGACGCCGTTGAGCAGTATGGCAAAGACAATATCAAGTGCTATAAATCAACCTTTACCTCGATGTATAGCGCGGTTACTCAGCATCGGCAAAAGTGCGTCATGAAACTGGTCTGCTTAGGCGACGAGGAAAAAGTCATTGGTTTGCATGGCATTGGCTACGGCGTCGATGAGATGCTGCAAGGCTTTGCGGTAGCAATTAAGATGGGCGCGACTAAGGCGGACTTTGATAATACCGTTGCCATTCATCCAACGGGTGCAGAAGAGTTCGTGACGATGCGTTAATATTGCTTTAATATTGCGTTAATATATGCCTTAGTTTGATAGAGTGTGTCAATAAAGAGGCTATTCTTGAGAGAGTAGCCTTTTTTGCTAGGTTTGAGGACTATCTGTGACTTTAACGAATTACTTCAATATTCTTTATTTCACTCTGACATTCTTAAACTGAGCGACCCCATCTAAACTGCCAAACACGCTTTTAGGTTGCGCCTTTAACTGAACCGTCTTATTAGGTAGTTTTACGGTAATGCCTTGATTATTGATTTTATAGAGCACAGGTCTGTTGGTGAAGCTCAGTGTTTTCTTTGTTTTATCATAGTCAAACTGTCCTTCATAAAGCAGCTCAATTCGGCCTTCCTCATCTGCAAAAGCATAATATAATTGCTCGCTGCCATCTTTATACTGACTATCGAGCACCATTTTTTTATTATTATCTACTATCAGCATGTAGATATAGGGCAATGGATTTTCTGCTTGTTCGGCATAAGGTGGTAGCATTTCATAATTCTCGACCTTCATTTTGCCATTGATTTTTTTGCTTTCAGTAATAGATAGCAGACTTCTGTTATTCCACTCTTCCTCAATGATACGGACAACGACTGGTTCATCATTGATGACCTTAAACTCTTTAAACTGATGCCATGCCGCGCCACTTTTGCTCATAGTGCTCAAAATTTCACTGTCTTTATCAATGTCAAAAAAACCACAGTATCCTTGTGCCAGCTCCGTAAATCCATCACTATGCACGAAAGTATTATCTTCTTTTAAATAGACTTGGTAAGAAGGTCCACCATAACAGCCGTTGCGCCCATCTCTTAGTGCTAAGTCTTTTTGATCATCAAAATTAAAATCATCGTATATCAGCACGCTATGCTCGCCATAATGCCTATTGGCAATATTAGCGCTAATTTTTTCACCTAGCTGACGCGCTTTACTGTTGTCTAACTCATATTCAATATCGAGACTGGCGGGCTGACTGATAAGGGTTTGCCCAGTTTTTGCATTGATAACGTTAATGATACTGTTTGACTCGCTGTCTTCATCCTCTATTGCTGTAATGCTGGCAGAATAATCATCAGAGAATTCTTGAACCTGATAATGTTGATTTGAGGCTTGAGCCAAAGCTGGCAATATTGACGCAAAAACAAGCAAGCCACTTGCTATTGTCGTTGCTCTGACTGCTCTTTTAAACAAGACCTTAGATAGAATATTGCTAGACATTGGGTACTCCTTATTTGCTTATTTTTTATTATCATAAACTTTATAAAACCATATAAACCACTCATTAGCTATTGTTAGGCACAAAAAAAGGCGCTATTTAAGCGCCCTGTTTATATCATTAACTTTGATGGCTTTGTAAACCATTATTGAGTCAATACCCATTCACCATTCACATCGTTCACCTTAAAAGCGCCACTATCGGTACGACTTTTACCACCAATGGTTTGCGTCACGTCAGCAGTGCACAGATAAGTATTGTCACCTTCGGTAGTATCGCAGCTGACGTTATCCACGCTCTCTAAGGTAGGCATCATGCCCTGCATCATACCACTCATAGCCTGTGCTGTCTCATTACTGCCAGCTTGTGACATTGCATCATCCATCATGCTATGAGCTTGGTCATATTGAGATTGGATAAGCTCTTCTACATCGCTTTCAGAAGGGCCACTAGAGCAAGCGGCAAAGAGTGGAGTCAATACAGCGATAATCGCTAATTTTTTTATACTTCTCATAATGCTCTCATTTCAATTAGGTAGTGCTCAAAGTATACCTAAACACAATATAAAACCCAACATAATTTCTTTTCTAATAGTACAACCTTTCATGATTAGCCGTTTAATTTTGCCAGTAAACTTACCTTGATAATTTAATACAAGCTTATAACTCCAAGCTAATTGCAGACAGTCCAATCTCCTTACTGCTATCATGCCCGTATTCTAATAAATAATGAGAGGGTTGCAAAATGGTGACATGGCAAGTTTACCTTTATATTCTACCCGTCGGCTTAGGGATAATGACGTTGGCAGCAAGTTTACTGTTCTTATTTGCTTATCTGATGTCTAATGATAATGCCACGCGCTTACCTGCTTTTAATTGGTTTAAACGCTTGATCATCGTGGCGTTTATATTGCTCAGCGTTGGCTTATTTATGACTTTTGGGTATTTTTGGGGCTCATAAAACCAGCTTTTATGCGTTAATGATTTTTTCAAGCTCTAATAATGCTAAATCCTGACGCTTAGGCTCACCATTATTGCCGTCATCTGGAAACGGCATACTATTGCCATTTAACTGATAACCTCGGCGCTGATAATAAGCTAATAACTCAGGTCGATGACTCAAAATAGACATAGTTAGACGAGTGGGTTGGTCGTTACTTTTTAAATGTCTTTCAGCAAAAGTCTCAGCGGCTTGTAGTATTACATTACCTATACCCAATCCTTGCAGCTTCGGATGTACCGCAAACATACCAATATAAGCTTTGTTATTATGAGCCTTTTTATTTAAATCTGCCTCGACTTTTATATCGACGGCGATACAGGCCAATAGCTCGCCAGTTTCTTCACCATCACGTTCGCCAGTATCGGTTTTTGGATAGACAAAGACATAATGCTTGGGATTGGCAATAACGCTAGTTAATTCTGCTTGCGTAGTACGAATACCACCGACAAGATTGGCCTCGTTGGTCCAGCCTTGGTCTTGCCGATAGCAGAGGTTTAATAGTTGCTCTAGAGCGCCGGTATCGTTAGCAGTCGCTTGGCGTAAAAATACTTTGTCTCTATTGATAGCGTCTGTGTTTTTAGCGTCATTAGTCATCATGCAATTCTCTAGTCTTAACACTTATTTAACATAAAAAAGGCTGACCTAAATCGTTAGGACAGCCTTTATCATAATCAATAAACCAATATTTATCTACGCTGATTTAGCGCGATAACGCATGGGCTTGATCGATAATATCGAAGCCTGCGTTGATTTGGGCACGCGTTGGCGCATGACCACGACGTAATAATTCGCTGAAGGCAATTAACTCTTTATCACGGCCTAAGGAGCTGGCGGCACTAGCACGAGTGTTTTCGCCTTCATCGTCAAAATAGTACTCGATGTAATCTAAGTTATCAGGTGAACCGAAGAGTACACCTTTATCTGGAGTCGCCGCGTGACCGCTATAGCGCAGACTTTTACCATATTGCGCCGTCCAAAAGAAAGGAATACGCTCCTCTAAGCTGCTGACATGATCATCATTTAAGATAGCGCCTGCAGTCACAATACCGTGCTGCAAGGCCACGCGCCAATGCTCAATACGCATCCGTCCCATCTGATTGCTGGCTTTGGCAATATCGCCTAGCGCATAAACGCCATCGCGCAGCTGTAACTCATTATCTACTTGTACGCCATCAGGATCATTAACTTGCTCAAGCAAATCGGTTCGCGGTGCAACCCCTGTACCCAAAATAACCACGTCAGCTTTTATCTCAGTGCCATCAGATAAAGTAACGCCGGTGACTTTATTACTCTTACTATCACCATTAATATCGTCAACATTCGCGCCAAAGGCAAATCTCACGCCATGCTCCTCATGCATCTTTATTAGCACATTGCTGACGCTTTGGGAGACGATATTACTCATCACCCGAGCACTGCGACCCACAACCGTAATAGAGGCGGCCTCGCCTGCTTGCGATAGCGCCGCTGCGGCTTCCATACCGATAAAGCCCGTACCGACGATGACCACATGCTTATCTTGACTCGCTTGTTTGATGTTTTTGGCATCGCTCATGCTGCGTAGCGTAAACACGCCCTCAAGATCCGCACCTTTGAACGGCGGTATTTTAGGTTCTGCGCCGGTAGCGACCACCAAGAAGTCTGCGCTTTGTTTTTCATCATCACCATTATTATCTTTGATAATAATAGCGTTCTCATTGGGCAATACTTCGCTGACTTTTTGATTCAGACGCAATTCAATATTGTTTCTATCGGTCCAGTTTGAGCCGCCTAAGATCAGCTTACTTTCGTCCATTTGTCCGGCTAGAAAGGCTTTTGATAATAAAGGACGGTTATAAGGGGCGGTGTCATCGGCGCTGATTAAGGTTATTTTACCGCCGTAGCCTGTGTGGCGCAGCTGATTGGCGGTCATAAACCCAGCACCCCCCCCACCTACAATAATAGTATGCGTTTCGCTAAGCTGATCATTGTTAGCTCGGTTATTGATATTATTTGAAGTATCAACGATCAGATTATCACCTTCGATCGTAACACTATAGCGAGTCAAACCTTTCATAGCGACCGGCTCTATCAGCGAGCCATCAGTACTATCAAAGGTGCCGTGATGCCAAGGACAAATCACGCGATTACCGCAGCGTAGCCCTTCGCCCAAGTCAGCGCCTGCATGGGTGCATTTACCATCAAAGGCGTTAAACGCATCGCCATCGCGGGTGATTAAAATGATACTATCGTCGTCTTGCTTAAACGACTTCATACCACCATCTGCAATGTCGGCAGTGCTAATAGTTATCTTTTTATTGTCAGTCATAGGTTATCCTTAACGTTTGCTAGTTCATTATTATGTGTTAATAGTAGTTGAGTCTATCTAGCTGATTGTGAAGCTATACTTTTATAATGCTATAGATAAATAAGTACCATTAAAAATAGCGCTACCCTTAATAGTAGCAAGACCACTTAGCTTGCGATGTTTTTTTGTATATCTAGCGCGTTGCAAATCGTAACTTTTCAGCGGTTATCTCAAAACCTAATGGCTTAAAAGTTAATAATTTATGCTACCTTACTTATTTATTAAATCAAAACGCCCTATCCTCTTCTTTATCACTTATCAAACGACTATTTTATGACTGCTATAGATAACCAAAACCTTGACCCTACCACTATCGACTTTGCGGTGGTAACGAATACCGAAAATTTGCCACAGCCAACACTACCGCCTATCAAACAGGCTACTTATAAAGCGAAAACTGAAGATTTTGTAGTGAATGAAATACTCGAACTAGACTTCACTGATGAAGGCGAGCATTTATGGCTACATATAGAAAAATCAGGCATTAATACTGCTTACTTAGCGAAACTGTTATCAGAGTGGGCGGATATTCCCCTGCGCGATGTTGGCTATTCGGGACTCAAAGATCGGCAAGCGCTAACGACGCAGTGGTTTAGTCTGCGGCTGCCTAAAAAACATAAACCCGCTAGCGACTTTGCGCCTGTAGATATAAAAGAGCATGAGACGGTCAAAATCATCGCTGAACACTGGCACAATAAAAAACTGAACCGCGGCACCCATAACGCCAATCAATTTATCATTACTTTACGACATTTAGAGTTTGAGTTTGAGTTTGAAAGTCATGATAAATCATCTATCGAGCAGCATTTGCAGGCCATAGGCAAGACCGGCGTGCCTAATTATTTTGGTCCACAGCGCTTTGGATTCGGCGGCAATAACATACGTGAGGCGCTGAATCTATTTGCTAGACCATTAACCAATACTGCATCTACAAAGAAGAAAAATAAGCGTAAAGGCGCGACGCGCGAGCAAAACTCGATGGAGCTATCGGCAGCGCGAAGCCTGATATTTAATGAGATATTAGCGGCGAGAGTGCGAGATAGTAGTTGGAATACAGGATTAAATGGTGAAGTGTTTAATCTAAATGGCTCAGGCTCGATATTTGCCAGCGAGCACATAGATGAGACTCTGCAAGCGCGAGTGGCAAGCGGTGATATTCATCCAACGGCGGTGATGTGGGGCGTGGGCAATGATAAAGTAACAGGCACTGCCGCTGATATGGAAAATACTGTCGTGCAACAAAATGCTTTATTAGCTGAATTGGCAACAGGACTTGAGCAGCGCGAGGTAAAAGCGCAAAGACGAGCGCTACGCCTGCCGGTCGAGGATTTGAGTTGGCACTGGACAGATGAGCAGACGCTAGTGCTCGACTTTACTTTAACCACAGGTAGCTTTGCCACTAGCGTATTGGCAAGCTTGGTTAGGCATTTAAACGTGCGGTAGCTTATAAACGTTTAAATGCCTATTTCTTGCTACAAAGTTAAAAATTGCGACTTTATACTTCTACTGCTAGTAAATCATTAGCACTGACGACCTCATTGCGCCCTCTATCTTTGGCTTCGTATAGTGCTTTGTCAGCGCTACTGATCAAGTATTGGCAAATATCTTTGGGCAGCTGCTGAATGTCAGACAAGGCATTAGCAGAGCCGCTTGCGTTATTTTGGCTAAATGCTGGTAGTCGCGTGCGCGTTTGCTTCGCTTGCGAGCTGAGTACTGCTTTTTGTTTTAAGACATGCTCTTCTTTTATCACCCCTAGCTCATCAGCCGTTAAGGTATAAATCCCTAAGCTCGCAGTCACTTTGACGCTAGCTTGTTCCTCGGTTTGTATGATGTGTTCAGCGATGCTTTCTCGTAACTGCTCAGCGATGCTTAGAGTCTCGACATGCGCTGTATTAGGGAGAAAAATCAAGAACTCCTCACCGCCATAACGACTAATAATCGCGTCTGTCGCCGCTAGTGAAGCGATTAAAACTTGCGCCACTTCGCGTAATACTTGATCGCCTACTTGATGTCCATAGTTGTCATTAACTTCTTTAAAAAGATCTAAATCTAGTAAAATCACACTATAATCTTGCGTATTGGTCGCTTCTGCTAAGGTCTGCTGCATTTGCGTCAAGCCATAACGGCGGTTATCTAAAGTCGTTAGCTCATCCTTATGAGCATGCTCCAAAATCTCTTTTCTACTCTGATCCAAGATATATAGCAGCTTACGAAAAATATAAACCGTAAAAAGTGCTTTGGGAAGCGCCAAATAGACATGAGTTGAGCGCCAAAAAAAAGTCGATGAACGCTGTAGCTCACTAATATCATCCCAACCTAACGTTTTTTTCGTAAACATAAAAGCGGCAATAGCGTTTTCGATAGTCATAATCTCGTTATAAGTGAGGTAACTATAAATATCAATAAGCGGAGCGATGACAGGCATTTGCCGCAAATTGGGCAAACTGATACCAAAGTAAGGAGAGATAATGGCCAATAGCACTAAAAATATCTGCAATAAAAATATGCGCCAAACATAACGACGCTTTATAAGCATCATCCCCAACATAGCACCGCCAATCAGCGATACGCCAGCGACTAAACTACTATAGCCGACCATGACAATGATAGAAGTGATATAAACCGTGTAGAGTAGAACCAATATAAGCTGCCAGCGCAGTAATAGCTTATAGTTGCTTTTTATGCGCGATAAATAGCCAATCATCCACCATAAAAGAACCCCAGTGACCGTAACACCTAACCAAAGCGGGTAAAACAGATGCATATCGACGTAGGGTCTAACGGTATCTCGGCACAACCATACCACCAAGAACCACAACCAATGTAAAGCAACTTCTATAAAAATAAATAAGGCAAGTAGCGAGGTACGATCTGCTATTTGCCATTCAAATATAATCTGAGAGAGCTTCTTATAGCCTAATTGATATATCGAAATAGCCATGGATACGCAGCCGCATGCAGGTTTTGATAAATAAATCGAGTTTTTTTATTGATATTATCGAATGTACGGTCCTGATACAATCATAAAACGCTCAATAGCTTAAAAAACTAACAGACCTAAGTTTAATATTTATTGAACATTCGGCCTTAAGACTGATAAACGCTCAATAGCTTTAAGTCATTCGCTATTACTGGCGAGATAATGAGTCAAAAGATTGCCAAATCCCTTGCTGCTCCTCATGCAAAGTAGGCACATCACCAAGGCGTCGCCAAGGCATATTACTCCCATGAAAGTCGCTACCTATAGAAGTGGCTAGTTGATGCTCAGCAATAGTGCGATCGACCATACGCCGAGTACTTACTGGCTCACTATTAGCCGGTAGCTCGCAGGCATCGCCGCCAAGCTGGGCAAATTCGCTAATAAGCTTACGCACTCGCGTAGCTGACAGCTGATAGCGGGTAGGATGGGCGAGCACTGCTTTACCGCCGCAAGCATGAATAAGCTCGATACCGCGTGCCATACTTAGTGCCTCAATCGCCACATAAGCCGGTTTGTTATCTGCCAGATACTTGTCAAAAGCCTTCTGTACCGTTTTGACCTCTCCGCGCTCAAACAACACTTGCCCAATATGCGCGCGGCCCACTGCTTGCGGATTATCGCCCGCTTTGGCTAGGACGTCTTGCCACAGCGCATCATAGTTGATATCCAAAAGCTCGCTGAGTTTTTCAGTGATCCGCTGACCGCGTGTCGCACGGCTGTCTTGTAATTGCTGCAAGGTGGCATGCATCTGCTTGCGATCAGCAAAGTCAAGGCCTACTACATGAATGATTTTATTGGTGGATTTGTTTTTGCCATAACCGCCCGTTAGCGTGTGCTCACAGCTAATCTCAACGCCGTTAATCAGCTGCATGCCACAAGCAGTAGCTGCAGCTCTCGCTTCATCGATACCGAGCAGCGTGTCATGATCAGTCAAAGCCAATACCTCAACGCCAGCATTATGAGCACGTTGTACCACCTCAGTAGGCGCATAAGTGCCATCAGAGCAAGTACTATGGCAATGTAAATCTATTTTCATAAAGCGGGCCTTAAAGTTTTATTGTCAGATCAAAATAAAGAAGAAAGGTATGGGTTATATCTGAATTGGTCATATATAGTTATTGCAACGTTGATTGCTTTTGTTTCGTACAGTAGACGTGTAAACTACACTCTACGTTTTTGTTGGACATCCCATCTGCTATGAAAGCCTTATTAGATTTTATTCCCTTAATTGCCTTCTTTGTTGTTGCTAGGCAAAATGGTATTTTGGCAGCGGCAGGCGCTTTGCTTATCGCTACGGTGCTCGTTTATGCCATTCACTTTATTCGCCAAAAAGGCAAGTTCGATAAGCAGCAGTGGGTGGTTTTATTATTGACTATCGTCTTTTGTGGCGGCACCTTGCTGCTACGCGACGACATCTATTTGCGTTGGAAATCCCCTATTATTAATGGCATCTTTGCCTTAACTTTGTTTGTCAGTGCCGCTATCAATAAACCCTTGATGCAGATGGCGATGAAAGAGGTCTTCACTCTGACGATGAGCGGCTGGAAAAAGTTGACTGTCGCTTGGGCTTTATTTTTTGTATTAATGGGGGTACTTCATTATATCACGGCATTTACGATGTCTGATGAGGCTTGGATTAATTTTAAAACCTACGGCTGGATACCTATCATGCTAGTGTTTATTATTGCCCAGTTTGCGGTATTAAAAAACCATATCAATCCGGCCTTAACGGATCAAAAGTCTAAATAGCGCTCATGATTCAATCTCTCGCTCGATACAAAAACGATAAAGCTCATCTTATTATCAGGTGTTTTTTGATGAGCATCGACTATATATGAATAACAGCACTTTCTTAAATGCTAATTTTGACAATAATTAGTCGTTATTATTCACTATTATTCTTAGAGGAACCCTAATGTCCTTATTCGTAATTATTGGTCATGATGTGGCAAATAGCAGCGCCCAGCGTAAGATCACACGCTCAGAACACGTCGAGCGCCTGCAAGCTCTAGATCGCGATAAGCGCTTGGTTATCGCTGGTCCTACGCCTATCGAGTACGGTCTTGAGGCGATGTCGGGCAGTGTTATTATCGCTGATTTTGAGTCTTTGCAAGCAGCGCAAGCTTGGGTTGACGCTGAGCCGTATCTGCGTGATGGCGTTTATAGCCATGTCGATGTCAGACCTTTCATCCACACCCTACCTAGCGATAAGGTTTCGTCATCGTGAGTCAAACGTCCTTAGCGCCAGCTTTTGCTATTAAGTGCGCCCTACTTAGTCTACTGGCTATGGCTTTACTTTTCAGTGCTGTTAGTGCGCAAGCCGCATCAGTAGTACCTTCTACAGAGCCGGCAACAGCACAACCCGAAATAGCGCCAACTGAGGCTGCAACGACAACGACGGTGCGACCAGCTGCTATTATAGATGCCGATGGCAAACCGACGCTAGCCGCCGAGCTACAGCCAACAGATAAAGCACTGTCAGCCGCGAATCAACAGCTACTCAGCCGTAACGCGCAATTGCAACGACAAGTTAATGACTTGCAGACGCAGGCTAATGTCTTAGTGTACGAGAGCAAAGGTCAGCTGTTTTTATACGGTGCCTTTACGGTTTTGATCAGTTTATTGGTCGGCATTTTTATCTCTTGGCTGGTTTTTGTACGCCGAGAGCGCTGGTAGTTTTAAAAAATTTCGATAGTTTCGATAGTTTTGATAACTTTAAGCGTCCCTATCTCTTACTAACACTGCTAAGTTATTTTATAAATTGAGCTGATATCGATTGTTATGTCAGCTATTTCCTTTCTTATTCCTCTCATCTATTGAGATCCCTATGTCTACCAATGTTACCGACACTAGCGCTTATCCAAATGTGATTATTCCTGCTAATATAGCATGGCAGAGTGATGATAGCGGTAACCGTGTGCCGGTATCTGGCGAGTTTGGCGATGTCTATTTTTCTAATGCTGATGGCTTAGCAGAGTCGCGTTATGTCTTTATTGAGGGCAATCAGCTTACTGAGCGCTTGACAAATCTTAGAGCTAATCAGTGCTTTACCATCGCAGAATTAGGTTTTGGCACCGGTCTTAATCTGCTAGCCGTCTGGCGACTATGGCAGCAACTGCGAGGCACTCATACAAACCTAGCAACAGCGCGTCTACATTTTATCACTACTGAAAAACACCCTATTACGCTCGAAGACTTACGGCAGATATTGGGCTTATGGAGCGTGCGCGCGCCTGAGCTGGCACAAAACATTGAGCGCTTTTTAGCTATATATCCTAGCCTTATCGAAGGCTGTCATCGTCTGCATTTTGAGGAAGATAATCTCACGGTAGATATTTGGCTTGGCGAAGCCCAGAGTAGTCTAGCTAAATTAGCAACGGACACTGCAGATACTGAAACTAGAAGCAATAAACCGCAAGTAGACGCTTGGTTTTTAGATGGTTTTGCCCCTTCTTGCAATGAATCGCTGTGGGCAGCGACTATTTTCGCGCAATTACAGCGTATCTCGGCGGTTGGCACGACTGCGGCAACGTATAGCTGTGCGGGAGTCGTCAAACGCGGTTTACAAGAGTACGGCTTTACGATAAACAAAGTCAAAGGCTTTGGCCGTAAGCGTGAGATGCTGACTGCGAGAGTCAGTGAGAGCTTGCCGACAACTCCTACTCAAGATAACTCTAACCGAAGCTCTACCTTAGACAACAATCACTATATCGTTATTGGTGCTGGCGTTGCAGGATTAATGATGGCTTGGTCATTAGTCAATCGCGGTATCAAAGTCACTTTACTCGATAAAACAGCGCCGTTAGCAGGCGCATCGGGTAATCCGCGTGCCCTGCTCGCGCCGAAGATGACACCTGTCCATCATGTCGATGAGCACCTGCATACCATCGGTTATCTCTATAGTAGTCGCCTCTATCATCAGCTTAACGAACAAGCAAAAAAGCAGGATATCGTACCTATTATTGAGCCAACAGCGGCGCTTGATCTATTATTAAAGGCCAATATCGACAGTACTCAAATCGCTGATTATCCTGATGATTTAGCGACGACCTTACCGGCTAGCGAAGCAGAGGTATTATCAGGATTAACGGCGCAAGACTTGACCGAAAACTTGTATTTGCCGCAATCAGGGCTCGTCAATCCGCAAGCTTTAAAATATATTATTCTGAGTCATCCGCTGATCAGTTTCATGCGCTTAGAAGTAACTGAAATAGATGAGGGAAAAAATAATATCAGTGTTATCGGTTATGATCACAAAGAACAAAGTGCTAACCAGATAGCGCTGCAAGCAGATAATGTGGTGATTTGCGCGGCGTTTGAAAGTCATTATTTAGACAAGCGTATCTTTGATTGTCGTAAGATACGCGGGCAGCTGTCTTGGTTTACGCCAACTCCTGAACAGCTCGCCAGCCTGCCGAAACTACCGCTTAAGTATGGCGGTTATTGTAGTCTTTTTACGCCAAAAGCTGGTGATGCGAAGCTAAACGCAGTAATAGAAGGCCAGCCGCAGTTTTTACTAGGCGCAAGCTTTGTACGTAATGACACCGACACTGGTATTCGTGCAAACGAGCATGAAGTTAGCCGAAATAAACTAATTGAAGCCATTCCTGAGCTTGATATTATTGTTCCGAGCGATACACAGTCTTGGCAAGCCCGTGCAGGCGTACGCACACAGACGCCGGACTATCATCCTATCATCGGACAACTAGCAGACAGTCAGCGCATATGGGTCATGAGTGCGATGGGCGCGAAAGGCTATGCTTTTGCACCGATATGTGCCGAGGCTTTGGCTGATATCATGCTAGGAGCGTTTGCACCTTTGTCTAGCGAGATGCTCGGCAAATTGTCGCCCGATCGTGCACGCCTGCAAACGCCACTCACTTCATAGCGAGACCATCTGATGGCTTATCAACAAACCACTCTAACCCTATCCGCTTACGCTCGCGGTATTCATATCATCACGCCGCAGATTAACCAAGCTATCGATCAGCTGATATCAACAGAGACAAAAACGGGCTTAGTGCATTTATTTTTGCAGCATACCTCAGCCAGCCTAGCTATTAATGAAAACGCCGACCCTGATGTGCGCTGGGATACTGAGGATTGGCTCAATAACATTGCACCCGCTGATCAACCTCAGTATCGTCATACGCTTGAGGGCTCTGATGATTTGCCGGCACACTTTAAGAGTATGATGTTTGGCGTGAGCTTGACCATACCGCTAGTGAATGGATCATTAGGGCTAGGCACTTGGCAAGGAATTTATTTGTGTGAGCATAGGGATTATGGAGGCTCGCGCCGAGTCGTTATTACGGTCAGCAGTTGAGTTTATACAAAGAAAAATGGCTAGATAAATAAATGGTTAGCTCAATAATAGTGTGTTTAAATTTAAGTAATCTGTTACGAGCTACAGCGCCTCCATTATTAATAATAAGATACCAACTATGAAAAATTCATCTAAGATTCAAGCTAAAACTTGCCTGCTACCCATTATCGCGTTAAGTTTATCAAGCTTAGCATTGACAGCTTGTCAACAAGAGCCGGAAACTGACACCGTAGTGGTAGAAGAATCAGCAGCACCTGTAGCCACTCCTGATGCAGAAACCGTCGTCAATAATGAAGCAGACCAACAAACTGAGGCTACAACTATAGAAGATACGCCAAGCGAGCGCGATGTTGAGCTTAAGTCACTTGAGAATAATCTTGGTGCAGCAGGCGTGACTCCCAATGCCGAAATGACAACACCTAGTCCTGAGCAAGCGATAAAGGGCACGCAAATTACCGATGTAGAGTATCGAAGTGCGTCAGGTGAGAGCTTATCCGTAGTTTTTGAGACCTCGGCAACAGGCGTGCTAAATGCTATTGTTACCCTGCCTAATAAAGCAAAAGTGACGTTAAGTGCGCCTGAAGGCCAAGGCAACAACCCAACTTATCGCTCCAAGGACGGCAGCATAGAGCTGGTCAGTCATGGCGGTGGTAGTAGTATAGATGTGCTGCAGAATGGCAAAATCACAAGTTATGAGGCGACTAGCGCTGAGGCGGAGGTAGTGACTCAGACTTAAGGTATAGCGCTAATTAAATGACAAAAGACTAAGCAATATTCAGCTTATTAAAACAGACCAATTAACCACTTGATTATTGTCCAAAGTCCCAACACCACAAAAATAATAATAATGAGCCCTAAAATATCAGGAATATGTAGATAGAGCCAAGCGACAACCGGATTACGCCAAAAACCACTTTGCCGCTGTTTATCCTCTAAGCTCTGATGTAGAAATGGCCGATCCATATGGGTGGTCTCAGTAATGCCGTACTCGTCTTGCAAATGCTGATGCACGATAGTCAAAGTCTTGCGACTCGGACGAATAAAGATATCGAGTAAAGTACCAATACCAGGCACGATACCCACTACGGTATCGACCAACGCTAGTTGCACCGCTGGCGTCATCTTGCTGGCTGGAACCCCTAACTGCCGTCCTAAAATAAAGGCGTAACTGGTCAATATCAGTCCCGCTATATCGCCTGCTAGCGGAATAGTTGACAGCGCCGCATCCGCGCCTAGGCCTTGCTGAGTGAAAGGAATGCGCACCACCGAGTCCATGGTATTGGCAAACTTTGCGAGTTTGCGCTCAGTAGCGATGACTTGCTCGCGGGTTAAACCGTGCTCAGCTAAATTGATCTCATAAGCCGTTTGCACCTCATTCACTGCTGGCTTTTTAGTCGAGTAGCGCTTTAGTGATTTGGATAATTTACCCATTGAAGGTCGTCCATAGACAAGCGATAGCAGTTAAGGCAAAGACGTAACGTCCGACCCAGATATTGGCCAAAAAAGCTTGAAAACAAGGTATCGGCTGGCGACTAGCGCAAGCGTTGTTTTGCTTAGCGAACATCATCGCCACTAATGCCAAACCAAAGACCGGAACGATATTCAAGCTCGTTGGCGCAAAATAGTGCCACAATACCACGCCCATTATTAATAAAAAGAGTACTTGCAGGATAGAGATGATCACGATATCGAACCGGCCAAAGAGTATCGCGGTGGATTTAACCCCTATCCTTAGATCGTCTTCACGATCCGCCATCGCGTATTGAGTATCATAAGCCACCGTCCAGCACATATAAGCGATAAACAGTAACCAAGCCCAAATATCGGGCGCGCCTTGCACCGCCACATAAGCCATCGGTATCGCCCAACCAAAGGCCGCCGCCAAAAACACTTGCGGCAAGTGGGTAAAGCGCTTCATAAACGGGTAAATAAAAGCCAGTACCACCGCGCCTAATGACCAATAAAATACTACTATCGGTAAGAAAAACAACAGACCAGCACTCAGCATCACTAATACTAAAAACGCTGCTATCGCCTCACGACCAGAAAGCCGACCATCGGCAAGCGGACGACCTTTCGTACGCGTCACATGACCATCTACTTTACGATCGGCAAAGTCATTAATGGCGCAGCCTGCCGCCCGCATCAAAATCGCTCCAAGCGCAAAGATAATAAATACGCGCAAACTCGGCAGACCGGATACTGAGCCCTGCTGCTGAGCCTGACCCATAGCGGCTAGCATCACGCCCCAAAGCGTCGGCCATAGCAATAGCTCAATACCGACTGGCTTATCAAAACGGGTCAATTGCATATAAGCGTGTAGCTTTTGTTTTAGGCTCAAGTCTAAAGACGTACTACTCATAACTTTCATGCTCTTTACAGGTTTTCATACAGACGATTGGCTTCGATCAATGACAGCTCAGGATACTGCTTACGCAGCGCCTTAATTGCTGCGACTTTGTTGCCTTGGACGTTTTGTTGACGCAGATAAGTCATATATTCTTGCGGGCTACGCAGCTTTCTTAGCTCACCTTCTAAACGCAAAATACGGGTGCGCAGGATAATATTAATGAGTAGTAATACTGCTCCTACCGCCCAAATAATAATGGTTAACATCGCTCTCTCCTAAGCTGAATGCTACTAAACAAAATATCCATCAAAGCGGACTGCCGCATTATGCCAACTCTCATCGGGGCTTTGCCTAGCCAAATATGGCGCTTGCTGCGGACGCTTGATGATAACTCGGCCGTGTCCTTCTTTATTATCGGCCACCACGGCCTGCGCTTTGTTTAGTAACCCTATCTCTTCGTCTAAAGTGGGCGGACAAGCTAGATGATGCAGCGCTTGCATCTGCTTACCTACCTTTGCACCTTTGCCGGTTTTGCTGTCTTGGTAGCTATCCTCAGGGAACATCGGATCTAAATAAACGACGTTAACATTTGCTGCTTGCCCAGTAGCGCCCTTCTGCAATTGAGTAAAATAACTTAGCGCATCCGTGTTGATAATAGTCAACCGCGCCATCAGCTTTTGCCAATTAGGCTGCGCACTCATGCGCTGCTGCTCGCTCAATAATAACAGTGCCATCAGCGGTTGCTGTTCTAGCATCGTCACCTCTGCACCCGTGCTCGCTAGTATCAAGCTATCATGGCCGAAACCTGCGGTCGCGTCTAACACTTGACTGTCTGCGCTGATTTTTGCCGCCTTTAGAATCAACTCAGACTTGCGCCCGGCGCTCACTACGCGCCGCTGTAATTTATCCCACTCTGGCGCTACGCTTAGAGCACCGCTTAATAAAGATAGCTTATTTTTGTTATCCAACAACAAAGCAGCTTTATCGCCCTCACTGTTTAATTCTGCTAGCCGCTGTTTGATTTTACCTTCAATGAGCTCTAAATCGAGTATTATCGGCAGTTTATTGTCAGCGATTAAGGTCTGCAAGCGCTCAACAGCTAACAGCTGCGACTCGTTGACATAAAAAAGTTGTATAGAATTATCCTGCAAATTGATACCCAAACACCCAAGCCGCTAGTAACACGATAACTCCGGTGACAATACGTAGCCAAGCAAAAATAGTAAAGTCGCGGCGGCTGACCCACGCCACGAGCCAGCGAATACAAAGTAACGCCACGATAAAGGACACTATCGTGCCTATCGCTAATACCAGCCAATCCTCACTACTGGCTAGTACTTCATGGTGTTTAGCTAAATCAAGCAAGCCTGCGCCAACGATCACTGGTATACCTAAAAAGAAGGAAAACTCCGCCGAGGCCTTACGCGAAACACCAAGCCAGAGCGCACCAATAATAGTCGCACCTGAGCGTGAGGTACCTGGTATCAAAGCTAAACACTGAAATAGACCTATCATTATCGCGGTCTTAAAGCCAACCTCTTCTGCTTCTTTAGCAATAATTGTTTTCGGGCGCTTTTCTACATAGAATATCAGCAGACCACCAATAATCAGCATAATAGCGACGACGATAGGATTAAACAGGTACGCTTTGATCTGATCGGCAAAAGTAAAGCCGACGATCATCACTGGAATGGTCGCAATAATCAGGCTTAAACCCAGCTGACGCGGATTAGCCATAGTATCTGACTTACCGGTAATGAGCCCCATCAGCGCTTGCCACAGTCTGCCCCAATAGTCGTAGATGACCGCAAGGATAGCTCCTAGCTGCACGACGACGACGAATAGGTCGACCTTATCTTTCGTCCAAAAACCCATGATATCAGCGGATAAAATCAGATAGCCGGTGCTAGAGATGGGTAAAAATTCAGTGATACCTTCGACGATACCCATGATGACGGCTTGAAGTAATAAAATGATATCCACGTTCACTTTCCTAGCGACAGACTCAGCGCCTGCTTTGTATGATAATATTAAAGGTTATTTTTGTTCGCAGAATGCCAGTCCCTAATTGATCAGACGTTAAGCCTTGCCTTGTTCTTTTAAGGTTTTCCATGCTTGATTGCGTAGGTATTTCGGTAACGCCCCAGCCGCTTGTGTGCCACCATCGCTCATAAATTGGGTGATGCCAATTTGGCCAATAGTGATCGCATCTGGCCAAACATCCTCGTGAGTGACTTGCCTATCATGCAAAGTTAGCAAGCTTGCGCCATTGCTTACTAACGGCAAATTAAGCTCAGTTTGACGCTCATAATCCATTAAGCGCTCGGTACTGTCCTCTTCATTCGCATCCGTGTCAATGCTATTGAATACGGGCCGCATCATGGGGTTATCACTGTCGTTATCTGCTAGCGCATACTCTCCAAAATACACTTGCTGCATGCGCGCATCAAGAGCGCTATAAACGTGCGTTAAGCCGTATTGCTTATATGCAGTCTGCGCGATAGCTTGTAGGCTCGATACACCAATACAAGGAAGATCATGCGCGACCGATAGCGCTTGCACCACCGCCGTATTAATACGAATGCCACTGAAAGCGCCTGGGCCGCGATTAAATATCAAGGCCTGTATATCGCTAAGCTGAATGTCGCTAGCCTGCAAAGCCGCCTCTATCATCGGCAGTATTTGCCGTGTTTGCTCACGTTTGCCTTTTTCGGTTTGGTTAAAGACAACTTTACCTTCGCCATCCAATATGGCGACCGAACATTGATCAAACACGGTGTCCATAGCTAAAAACATGATAACCTCAGCTTATCTTAAAGACTTCGTTATTTCGCTGGCAAATTGACAGCTTAAAATAGCGCTTATCATAACATAAAGCCTCAAAGCTAAAGCTAGCTTTGAGGCTTTGTTATGCATCATTATAACGGTTGTTAAAAGCGCTTTTTAAAGCCTTTTGGCATTTGATTTTGCATCTCTTGCATCTGCTTTTGCATGTCTTCCGCGCTTGGCATATTATTGGGATCTAGTCCCATCTGCTTGGCCATTTCGGCTTGATTGACATTTTTCATGCCGCCTGCACCTTGCCCTTTAGCATTGTTACCGCCGCCGAATAACGGGCCGCCGCCACCAGATGCGCCGCCACCGCCCATCAAACCTTGCATGGACTTCATCATCTTGCCGATACCTTCAGGTTTCGAGATCATTTTCATCATCTTAGCCATTTGCTTATGCTGCTTTAAGAGACGATTGACGTCTTGAATCTCGCGGCCTGAGCCTGCAGCGATACGGCGCTTACGACTCGGGTTAATCTTATCAGGGTGTTTACGCTCAAAAGGCGTCATCGAATTAATCAAGGCTTCCATTTCGCGTACCTTCTCTTCAGGCTTCGCATCTTCAACGGCCTTTTGCATGTCAGAGCCGCCCATACCCGGCATCTTATCTAAAAACCCTGCCATGCCGCCCATGCTCTTCATTTGCTGAAACTGGGTCAATAGATCCTCAAGGTCGAAGTCACCGCCCTTTTGCATCTTTTTCGCCATTTTTTCGGCTTTATCACGGTCAATCTTTTGCTCGACCTCTTCAACCAGACTCAGTACGTCGCCCATGCCAAGGATACGTTGAGCAATACGCTCAGGATGGAAGGCCTCAAGCGCGTCTAACTGCTCACCGCGGCCCAAGAACTTGATAGGCTTGCCAGTGATAGCGCGTACCGACAAGGCCGCACCGCCGCGCGCATCACCATCGGTTTTGGTGAGGATAACACCCGTTAGTGGTAGCGCGTCGTTAAAGGCTTTGGCAGTATTGGCCGCATCTTGACCGGTCATCGCATCGACGACGAACAGCGTCTCAGACGGATTGACCGCCGCAGTCAGCGCCTTAATTTCGTTCATCATCGCCTCATCGATCGCAAGGCGGCCGGCGGTATCGATGATCAAGATATCTTGATATTGAATTTTCGCCTCTTCGATCGCGCGCTTGGCAATATCAATCGGATCTTCTTCCACCGTAGAATTGACAAACTTAGCATTCACTTGGCCGGCGACTTGCTCAAGCTGCTTAATCGCTGCCGGACGATAGACGTCGGCTGAGACTAGCATGACTTTCTTCTTTTGCCGCTCTTGTAGATATTTAGCCAACTTACCGGCGGTGGTGGTTTTACCCGCACCTTGCAGACCGGCGAGCAAGTAAACGACCGGCGGTTTGCCTGTCATCTCAAGCGTTTGGTTGGCGCTGCCCATCATCTCGGTCAGCTCGTCATGGACGATTTTGACAAAGGCTTGTCCTGGCGCTAGCTCTTTGAGCACCTCTGCGCCTAGTGCTTGCTCTTTGACGCGCTTAACAAAGTCGCGAGTTACTGGCAGCGCCACATCGGCCTCTAATAGCGCCATGCGCACTTCGCGCAGCGTGTCCTTGATATTGTCTTCGGTAAGCTGTCCGGTACCAGCGATATTGCGCAAACTCGATGATAAGCGTTCGGTTAAGGTATCAAACATAAGTATGTCTCGTATTTCAGTGAATGTTTTATTGTGTTCTGTGTTCTGTGTTCTGTAGCTTATAGCAGAAAAATTATTAATAAATAAATAAGGGTTTTGGCTTTATAGGCTAGCTTTGTGCATCAGCGGTAATAAGCAATTGCTCGTTCGACTCAACATAAAAATCATACAGCGGGACTAGAATGAAGGTTTTGAGGCTTATTGCAAAAAGAATAAATGAGATGATCCTCAATTAGGGACCATTTTATGATAAATTGAACGATTATTCTAATCATATCATTTTAGCAGTCACTTGAGCGCCGCTAAGTCATAATAGCGATAGTGCTGCGCTGCTGCTACTTTATGAGGCATGCCTGTGTTACTTGCGTTTGTGATTGCCAGTACGGCTTATATTGCGGTCAGCCTGTATATCGGTTGGGCGCTGACGATGAATAGGGTTATCCATAAATCCGTTAGTTTGAGCCTTTTGCTGCTAGGCATGTTAGCTCACGCGGCGCTGTTATATCCTTATATTGTCACCCTCTATGGCTTAAATTTTAATCTATTTAACGTCCTTAGTCTAACCAGTTTATTTTTCTTATTTTTCTATGTGCTGTTCTCATTGTACCGCCCTATCATCAGTTTAGGGATTTTGGCAGCGCCTACTGCCTTGCTGGGTATGACAGTAGGCTATATCGGTCGCGCGCCCTATCAGCCCTTAACTGATGTCAGCTTAGGCTTAGAGACGCACATTATTCTCTCATTCGCCGCTTACTGTGTGCTACTGATGGCCGCGGTACAAGCGCTATTTTTACGTCTGCAAATTCGTGAGCTTAAGCACAAAACCATCCACCGCTTTTGGGTCAATAAACTGCCCTCCTTACAAAGTATGGAAGGGCTATTATTTGACATGATCTTAGTCGGCTTTATACTGCTTAGTGTGGCTTTAGGTATCGGCTTTATCTACGTTGAAGACCTTATGGCCCAGCACATCGCCCACAAAACCGTATTCAGTGTCCTGTCATGGTTATTATTTGGCTTATTGTTGATAGGGAATTGGCGCGCCGGCCTAAGAGGTAAACGTGCTGCCAACATCACCATCTACGCCTTTATTCTTTTAGCGGTTGGCTTTATTGGCAGTAAGTTCGTGTTGGAGTTAGTATTGTAGAGTCCAGTTAAAGCATCGACTATTGAAGCTGCAACAAAGTCTTCCTAATTAAACACCACCGTTTTATTACCAGCGACTATCACCCGATTTTGTACATGCCAATTTACCGCACGCGCTAACACATTACGCTCGATATCGCGGCCAATAGCTCGCAGTTCAACCACTCCTTGTCTATGGGTGACGCGGTGCACATCTTGCTCAATAATAGGACCTTGATCAAGCTCCGCGGTCACATAATGAGCCGTCGCGCCAATGAGCTTAACGCCTTTCTCATACGCTTGACGATATGGATCTGCCCCTACAAACGCTGGCAAGAACGAGTGATGAATATTGATAATTTGCATCGGCCAACGCTTCACAAAGTCCGATGACAATATCTGCATATACCGCGCCAGTACTAACAAATCATTGCTCGCCATTAACTTATGGATCTGCTCTTCTGCCTCTGCCTTATTCTCCTTGGTCACTGGGACATGATGAAAGGGTATACCGAAGTTTTCAACTGCTTGTCGCAAGTCCTCGTGATTACTGACCACCATAGTAATAGCACAGTCTAATAAGCCGCGCTGATGTCGCCACAATAAGTCAAGCAAAGCATGGTCAAACTTTGACACTAAGATACCGACTTTGGTCTTAACGGCATTGTTATGGAGTCGCCATGTCATATGATGGCGCTTGGCAACGGTATGCGCGAAGCTGGCCTCAAAGTTATCAATAATATCGCCCAGTTCCGCTAAAGCAAACTCTAAACGCATAAAGTATTGACCGCCTTCGTGCGCGGTTGAATACTGATCGAGCGTAATAATATTACCGCCATAGCGATGAATAAACTCAGACACCGCTTGCACGATGCCCGCTTGGTCGCGGCATTTTATGAGTAGCGTTGCGGTGTCGGTCATAGCTGTTACCGTTGATGTTTTATTTAAGATATGACTTGGAGCTTGATTGGAAATACTTTCGATAGTATCTAACATAAGTGACCTGATCTAAGAATAGGTTGATAATCTAAATATATAATTAAGCTATTACATCTCAATCGTAGTAGCCTAACAAACGACGTATTTTAGTTGATTTTGTGACTTCTTGCTGACTGATTGGGGTGTTTTGGCAGCTCTATTTTTAAGACTTTGAATCGTTTACTTTTATAAATAAAAAACTCCCAGTGCATTAGTCGCTGGGAGTTTTCTTGTCTTTATAAAACTAGTTCTTAATCTATTTTCAGTACTCTAGAAAAACTAAAGCCATTACTACTTACATTTATTCTAGCACCAATATCAAAGGCTTGATTAAAATCAACAATATAGAAATCTTGATTTGCGCTAGCCGTATTACTCGTCACCCCATCAATAGAGACTGAATAGTTTGGTCTATAAGGTGAAAGAGATACGGTTGTAGAGTCTTCTTGAGCATTGACGGTCACGCTCATACTATTAACACAATTGGCACCGCCACTACCGAATGGACTGCTATTACCTACCCAAGGACTAAATAGGTTTGTCTCTTCTACTCTTAGATCATCCGCTAAGTATGGTAAGCCATAGTTGATACTCTGAGTGTTCTCACTACCATTTAATAAGGTCGAAGCATCGAATCGTACTTTCACCCAGTTTGAATAACGAATAGGATAGCGTATTTCGAAGTCAGCTCGTCCTTCATAATTGGTTACAAAGGAATATCCGTCGTCATCAGATAGTTGGCCACCAATGATAGCAACAGGGTTTATAGTCTCAAGAGTGCCGTTATTGTTGACGTCATCATCCTGATCTAACGTATAGTTGTAGTCTGGGTCTTCTGTGGTTTTCCAACCAGACTCGAACAAGATAGGCACTTGCTCAGAGAAAGTAGTGTTAGCGAAAGCTAAATCTGTGTATGAGACGTTACTATCTAATAAACAAACTTTACCTTGAGCATATTCAATCGCATAAGATTTGATAGAGACTTCTTTATTAGGAACAGCACGCCCCGAACCATCCATGACTGATATTGAGCCACGTACCGTATAATATATATCATCAGATGAGAGCTTATTAGCAAAGGCTAAGGTGGTATAGACCGCTTCCTCTGATACGGTAATTTTTGCCTCTTTTGGAGCCACTCCAGTATTATCTTCTAATAAACGAGCATTAATCACCACTCCGCCAATAGGAGAGCTTGCATTGGCTAAATAAACGACACGCGCTTCACCTTTACTATCAGTAACTGCAGTGGCTGCAGATAGACGACCCGCTGACGAATCCGAGGTACGGCTAAAGACAACCGTTTGCCCTTCTACTGGCACATCGTTTTTGTCTTTGACAGTAGCGACAAGCTCAGTACTACTTCCCGGAGTAATTACGGATTTAACGGCTTGAAACAGCATCTTCGCAGGCGTAGTCGCTCTGAAACGTGTATCTACAGTAGTTTGATACTTCAATTCACTGTTAGCACTTCCACTCAATACTCCCAAGACTTTTGCTTGCAATACTGCTGTACCTGCAGATTGAGAATTTAAAGTGACCGGAATCGTAATAACATTATTGTCAATATTGCTTGCAGCAATAGTTTTGGTAGTGATGACTCTACCATTATCGAACTTACCGAGTGTTGTTTGCACTTCTAAAGATTTGCCAATTAAAGCGCTAGCTTGTGCTGCTGTGTCTGTACGTACTTGCACATTGATCGTTTGAGGTTTATTAACATCGTAAAGCTCTTGTATATTGACGAAACTTATACCCGCGCGCGATATTTTAAGCAAATCGATACTATTATTACTACGCTGAGTCACTAGTTGCTTTTCGCCTACTGCTTTAGCAAAAATACGTAGATTTCCGTTACTGTCAAAGGTTAAATTACTTTCTTGAATATTAAAGCTTACCTCTCCATTAGCGTTAGTAGTAGCAATAGCATTCGGCGAAATAACAACATCATTAGCGTTTACTAACTGCATTTCAGTGTTAGCAATAGGTCGTCCTGATCCATCTACTATTTTTGTAGTGACGATAGTATTGGCGTTGTCCTGTAGCTGAGTTACTGTTGCTTCAAGCGTAATTACTGTGCCTACCGCTGACAAGCTTAGCGACTTTTCCTCGCGTATTTGCATAGTCACCTTACCATTCGCATCGTATTGTGGAGTGACAATCCTAGCATTGATGACTACACTATGATTTAAACGAGCATTTATAGTATTGGCGGCCAGCAATAAACCAACATCAATCTGACCATTAGCATCAGTCGTTACTATACTTGGAGTAGTTAATGCCGCACCGCTAGCCTCTAAGTTATCGATACTTAACTGTACGGGGACACCAGTTAACACGCCGCCACTACTGTCTGTAACTATGAAGGTTGCGTTAGTCTGATCACCACCAGTATTTAGAGTAGACTTATCAGAAGATACCAGAATCTGATAATTATCAATCGTTGCGGTATCGACAGCTACAATATAGCTTTGTACCAATTCCGTGTTTTCGGCGGTGGTAGTTGTTGCTGTCAATCCAATACCATTTTCTAAAATATCTTGATTAACATTTGCGCCCGGCTCTAGCGTTAAATTAAATGTAGCCATCCCATCACTGTTCGTGGTAGCGCTACCATTAGCTGCAATAGTGACACCTGTTTTGATAGGGTCATCAACGTTCAAGCGTACAACACGACCAGCAATACTGCCTTCATCATCTTTGAGTCGGACGAATACCTTAAAGGTATCACCTTTGGTATTAACCACTTTGTTCGCGCCAATGGTTAGACTCTCTTGAGTTCCAGTAATATCTGGAGTTTGCGTGCTGACTGTAGCGCTTTGAGTAGTAATGTTGCCACTAGTATCGGCCGCAGATAAACCAACCACAAAACTGCCACCAATATCTTGCTTTTGTTTATCCGTTAGATTATTAGGCACAGCAAGAGTAAATATAGCCTTCCCTGAATCATCAGTAGTCTGACTGCCACCTGACACTAGCGTCACTCCATTACTAGCAGCAGCTGCTGGCAATGCTAGGAAGACTTTTTGACCCGCTACAATGTTATTTTTATCATCTTGAGCCACAACCTCAATTTGAGTTTCGCCACCATTTAAGTTAAGCAGTTTTGATGAAGTCGCTGATAATGAGACAGTAGAGGTCATGGACTGCACTTTGATTTTGACTTGTTGCTCTTTACCAGTAAGAGTCTCAGTCAATGTCGCTGTAAGTGGCGCTTTACTTAGAGCAGCCTTTTCTTCAGCATTTAGGTCATTTGGTACGACTACATCGAAGCTAACCAGACCGTTTGCGCTAGTATTTGCTGTAATCGTTGATGAACCAATTTGACCGTTCACTGTCAATAATCCAGCTAAAGCTTTATTAGCAAATTCCAATCGGATAGGCTGACTAGCGATTTGCTCACCAGAGTTTTGATCGCTTAGCTGCGCTTGTATGCTAGCACTACTGCCGACGTTATTTAGAATATAACCGGCTTGATTGTCGATATTATTGGTAGCATTTAGGACATTTAGGGTAACCGCAGGAGTAATAATAGTGACTTTGGTAGCGGCAGAATTATAAACAATACCTTTTTCGACATAAGACAGTTGATAGTTAACCCCAGTCTTTTTGAGGTCAGCACGCTGGGTAGCGGTTAGGTTGCTTGGTATGTTAACTGCAAATATCGCGTTACCACTAAAGTCGGTCGTCGCCGATTGCGTAACAGTGACTCCATAACTAAGCGCTTTGGCGCCCAATTGAATAGTAATCTCTTTATTTGTCACAGGTACCGTGTTGCTGTCTTTCGTTGTAAGCTTCACATTGATATTGCCATCACCACCAAACTCGCTAATGCTTGGGGTAGCAATAGAAGCGAACTGAATACTAGTCACTGGTTGTTGAACTTTAATATTCCCTGACACGCTAGACTGAGTGCCGTCATTATCAGTTAGTACCGCAGTATAGCCAATTCCTGACTTAATCAAATTATTGCGCTGCGTTGGCGTCAAGCTTTTGCTAATAGCAATATTAAACTCTGCGATACCGTTGCTATTGGTGATAAGCTCATTACCAATAATGGTAATGCCGGTACTCGTACCATTAGTCAGTACTAGTTTGACAGTGCGCTCTACTGCCGCGCTGCCATCTTTACGCTTGCCAGCGACTTGTAATTTGAACTGTTCTGCTAACGCACTCACTGTAGCTGGCAAGCTTTGCGCGGTTAGTTGGATATCGCTTTGACCTATATCAGAGCCAATACGAATACGCTCACTAATGGCAGTGCTTAGTACTCCTGATGCTTCAGTTATACTTGCAGACAATACAAAGTTACCTAACTTATCGATACCTGAATTCTCTAATTGTATTTTCTGTGCGTCTGTTAAGTTGCTAGGGACGCGTACGGTATAGCTGACTTCCCCATTACTATCTGTAGTTTGCTCAGAATTATTTTGCAGTGTTAACAGACCAGCTTTGGCTAAATCTTCGGGCAAGCTTGCGGTGACTTTTTGGCCTGCAATGATACCGCCGCGTTTGTCGTTAACTCGGAAACTGATAACCGCACTACCACCCGAACTAGATAGCTGTTTTTTATTGCTCTCATTAAAGTTAATTTTATATTCTGCAGCCGGTAAATAGACTGCACTAGTAGCTGTTTTTGGCGTTGTTGAACGGTTAGGTTCTGTTAAGACGACCGTATAACTAATGCCTTCTTCTATAAGCGTTTTGCGGTCATCTGCGCTCACAGTATTAGCAATATTTAAGGTTACATTGGCTTGCCCTTGAGCATTTAGAGTTACTTTGTTAGCACTTAAACTTACGCCAGTCACTGCATCATTGAGCTTGATGGTGGCAGTCGACCCATTAATAGTCGTTGGTACTTTAGTATTTTTGGCAGTTGCATTAATAGCAATAGTTTGGCTGTCACCGTAAGCGCTAAGTCGACTTGGACTAGCAGTCACACTCACCGCGTAATCAGAGACAGGTAGCGCTGCTTTGAATGCACCTTTAGTTTCTTTTGTCGCACCGCTATTTTCTGCAATATTGATAGCATACGCTATGGTTTTGCCTACTAATGCCGTACGATCAGCAACTGATAACTTGTCATCTACTTGAATGGTAAAGGTAGCTAGACCATTAGTATCAGTAACCTTTGTACTGCCACCAACGATGGCGACGCCTTTGACGTTCGCAATACCTAAGCCCACCGCTACGTCCTTAACGCGAGCGCCCTTGCTATTTTTGGCAATGACACTGAGAGTCGCGGTGTCACCGTATACATTTAAGACGTTATTAGAGACAGAGCTAGTCGTCAACGACGTGCTGATATCAAGCTCACTTTCAACGACTTGCGTACCATCGCCGCTACCTTGTTTACTAACACGCACGGTATTAGTCTGAGTAACTTGACCGCCTTCGTCCTTATTAGCCGTGGCTATTAATTTGAAACCGTTTGTTAACAGCGCGTCTTCATCAGTAATAGCTTGCGGATTGAGTTTAAGTTTATAAACGGCATTACCTTCGCTATCTGTAACCGCAGTACTAGCGCCCTCAATAGTGACACCATTAGTCTCAGACCCTTCTACCGTTAAGCTAACTTCTTTATTAATCATTGCCGCAGAAGTTGCTTTTTGTACTGCCTTCACCGTTACCGTAAACACAGTTTCTTCATCTGTTAGCTCTATGACAGTCGGGCTTACGGTGAGTTTTTGAAGAAAGAAATCAGGCTCTTCAACTGGCGTTTGTTCCTCACCATCATTATCGTTATTTCCATTATCGCCACTACCATTGTCTGGTTGCACCCCCAAATCAGGCTCAGGCGCAATCGTATCGCCGCCACCATCACCGCCACCACAACCTGCCAAAGATAACGCGAGACTCAGCGCCGTGAACTTAAATAATGTAGAGCTGAGAGGTAGTGAGCTATAGAACATATTTGGAACTCCGCAAAAGCGACAATTTATTTGACAAAGCAAACAGAAAGAATGAGATAACCTATGGTCTATAGGCAAAGATAAACTAAGAATGCAATAATATACTACATATTAATAGTTTGTATTGATTTTATCACAGTAACTTTACTGAATTTTATTGAAACTTACAATCGATAATTAGATTTTAAAGTCACTTAATCGCTCCCCTATAGATACAAATTCAAGGTATAATAGGGCCCATTGAAATCGACTATTATTGTAAAATAATTTGAGTAATTCGCTATTTTATGGTATAAATGTCGCCTTTAAAATTTTCTGAATTGGTCACTCTGTTATTTGCCTTTAGATAACAGTAATGCCAGCTCAACCTTCATATAGTTTTGTTTGGTGCAAAGATGCCGCTTGCTGTGTCCATGCCGCATATTCGCGCAACTTGCCCAGACTGGTGTGGGAGTCCCCCATGCCTCATAGATTAGGAGTTCGCCATGTCTAGAGTTTGCCAAGTGACTGGAAAGCGCCCTATGGTGGGTAATAATGTTTCGCACGCGAACAACAAAACCCGTCGTCGCTTCCTACCAAACCTTCATCACCATCGTTTTTGGGTAGAATCTGAAAACCGTTTTGTCCGTCTACGTGTTTCTACTAAAGGTATGCGTACTATCGACAAACTAGGTATTGATAAAGTGCTAGCAGATTTGCGCGCACAAGGTCAAAAAGTTTAAGCCACATTTAAACTTAGTGCTCTGCCACTTTTAAAGGAAAATTATCATGAGAGATAAAATCAAATTGGTATCAACTGCTGGTACTGGATATTACTACACGACGACTAAGAACAAGCGCACCATGCCTGGTAAAATGGAAATCAAAAAATTTGATCCTAAAGTACGTCAGCATGTGATCTTCAAAGAAGCTAAAATCAAATAATCTTTGTTTATAATAAACGCTGATATTTGAACGTAAAAAAGGGTTTATCAAATGATAAACCCTTTTTTATGCGCTACGTTTTATTGTTTGGTGCGAGTTAACTCAAATGCGAGTTAGATTAAATAAAGTGTGCAATTAACTATAATGCGTGGGCTCTTTTAACTATAATGCGTGGGCTCTTTGTCGTAGACATGGGCATGCCACTGGCTCATCTGCTTTTGCATAATGACCTGAATAGCGGCATGAATCATGTGCTGACCGATAGATTGCGTATCGCTGCCCAATAAGTCTTTTAGCTTATCAGAGAAATCAATCGTCATTAGCGCTTCTTCATTTTTATCCGAATCACGCAATAGTAGCGTACCATCATCGGCCTCTACCAGCTCGAGAGTCGTCTCTTTGGCAAATCCTGAAAACGGATCGGTATTGTCAGTCTCCACTTCTATCTCATTATCAATATCGTATGGCATTACATTTTTCCTCATTATCCCGTAGGTTACTGTCTTGAAAACTAATGATTTAATTCTCTACAGCGCTCGGGTAAACTCTTCGTTACTTCATACAATGGACGCTTTAGCTATCAATTTCAAGGGCTAATGTTCAACGCCAGTAGCGCAGTTTGGCGATGGTGAATAAAAACGCCACAAACATCCCTAAATAATACATGAGCTTGATCTCCAAAGTAGGATCGCGGTATTTAAAAGGTAAGGCTATTGCAGCAGTTGCTGTTGGCAGTATTAGCAGCATCAACAGCCAGTTCTCTATCACATTAAGCCAACCTTCAACGCCCGTGCCTTTACTTAATCCAGCAAGCCCTAGCAATAAGCAGGCGATAATAAGACTCGTAAAAAGACCATCTGGCAGATCTTTAGGATAAATAATATCGGCAATGCGAGTGGGCATAATTTGCATACAAAAAACTCAGTCGTTTTTATGGTCTAAGCTAGTAATAGCTTATTGAAGATAAGAAAAATTACTGTGTAAGACAAGATTAGCTATAAGTGCCCATCAGCCACAATAGGGAGATACAAGAGGTCAGATATCCCAAACTGATCGCGTTCCAGCCTTCGATGTTAGCGCCATTAATTTTATTAAACAGCTTTGAGCCTAACCAAAACAGTAATGGAATACCGATAACAAAAGCTGGGACTAACACAGCAGCATGCAGCATAACCTCGCTTACGTCATGCCCCGCTATCAGGCGAAAACCATAACCTGCTAGACTCAAAATAAGTGCAAAAATAGCTAAACCTATGGTGATGCCTTTCGGCACTAAGCTGCGCGCGCTCAAAGTCGCTTCCTTGGAAGTTGACTCAGAGTTCATGCTAGTATTGTGGGTATTCGTTTGCGAGTCCATAATTCACCTCAGTTAGCAGTGCGATTACAACTATAGTCAGTTGAAAGTAAAAATATTATAAATTCAAACGCGCTACTGGTATAAATTTTACTGGCGTGCTGCGTCCCCAGAGGCGGCGTAAAATTCATCCCAGCAGCGCTGTATTTTTTCATAGCGCATCGACTATAGTCATAGCTAGTCCTTATTGTATGGAGGCTGACCACTGTAAAAGCAAGAGCCAAACAGTAGAGACTACTCGCCTGCCTTCGCTAGCTCTGCACGCATAGTGTCAATAGCGACTTTATAATCCTCTTGGTTGAAGATTGCAGAGCCGGCGACAAACATATCAGCTCCCGCCTCAGCGATAGCGCGAATATTGTTGGCCTTAATACCGCCATCCACCTCTAGCCGTATGTCACGGCCACTAGCGTCGATACGCTGACGTACTTCGCGTACTTTATCTAAGGTACCTTCGATAAATGACTGCCCGCCAAAGCCAGGGTTCACGCTCATAAGCAGAATTTGATCCACCTTGTCCATCACATAATCTAAATAATGTAAGGGAGTCGCAGGATTAAATACCAAACCGCACTTAGCGCCGCCGTCTTTGATCAGCTGCAGTGAACGATCGATATGGTCGCTAGCTTCAGGATGGAAAGTGATAACGCTAGGGTCGGCGGCTAAAAACTGCTCAATCATGCCATCGACAGGCGCTACCATCAAATGCACATCGATAGGCGCTTCGATACCATAATCGCGTAATGCCTGACAGATCATGCTACCAAAAGTTAAGTTCGGCACGTAGTGATTGTCCATAACATCAAAATGAATGACATCAGCACCTGCTGCTATAACGGTTTCTACTTCTTCGCCCAAACGAGCAAAGTCAGCGGACAAAATAGAAGGGGCGATTAAATACTGCTTATCAGGACAAATCATAGGAAAACTACCTAGTTAAGGGGTATTAAAAATAGGGCATCATTTAAGAAGTATTAACGCGGTTTATATTGGGTTTTGCAATAAGCGCGGCCAACCTCGAAGTCGCGTTTGGCGTCATGCTTAGTATTGCGGCCCGTTACGCGCTCACGCCACAAACGAAAAGAAGACTGCTTTAGCTCTTGACGCATGAGCTTGATGACGCTTGTCTCATCAAGGCCATAGCTGTGCTCTATCGCGCCAAATGGCGTTCTATCTTCCCATGCCATCTCGATGACCCTTGAAGTCTGTACTGCGTCTAGTACTATATTGCCATCTGCATCGATTGGTTGCGCGGCGGTTAGCGCGTGCTCAGCACTATGAGCCGCATTAATTTGCTGCTCATCCTCTAGCTGCTTTTTCGCTAATGCTGCTGCCATATCTGCTTTCATAGTCGCTAATGACGATTGAGTTTCTATATCCGCTGGCGTTTCGGTCATAAGGTTTGCCTTATTTGTTATTTAACTTAAGGGCTGCTTTCTCGTTTAACTCAGCTGCGCTTGGCGATAATGGTGCCAAATGTGGTCTTCAATGACCGTTTGAATAAAATAATAACTATGATCATGACCCGCTTGATAACGTAATGTCAAAGGCTGCTGCGCATCTTTGCAAGCTTGTTGTAGCTTTTCGGGCTGCAACTGCCCCTCGCTCAAAAAGTTATCGGCAGCGCCTTGATCTACTAATAAGCTGGCATATTGCTGCCCTGCTTCTTCGATGACCTTAGCAGCATCGGCTTGTTGCCATAACGATTTATCATCACCGAAATACTCGCTAAAAGCGGCTTGTCCCCAAGCGGATTCGCTCGCTGCACACACCGGTGATAACGCTGAAACACTGACAAATTTACTAGGATATTTAAACCCTAATAGTAACGCGCCATGACCGCCCATAGAATGGCCAGTAATACCGATGCTGTTCACCGGAAACTCATTACGCAGCAGATCATAGAGCTCATCGACGATGTAACTTTGCATGTTGAAATGCTCTGACCACGGCGCTTGTGTCGCATCGACATAGTAGCTTGCGCCTTGTCCAACAAAGTAACGCTCATCATTTGGCACATCGATATCATCGCTACTACGCGGCGAGGTGTCTGGCGCGATAAAGATAATACCAAGCTCGCTGCATTTTTGTTGAAAGTGCGCTTTGTGCGTGACGTTATCCGCATTACAGGTCAGTCCTGATAAATACAGTATCGCTGGACAGCGCTGACCAGCTAACGCCTCGTCTGGCAAATAAATACTAAAGGTCATGGGCGTCTTAGTCGCTGATGACTCATGGCGGTAATAGTGCTGCTCACCATTGAAGCAGCGATTAGCGCTAACTTGTGTCAATTTTGAGCTGACAGATAACTTTGGATTAGAATAATGACTCATCACTGATATCCTTTTATATTTACCGTTTTTATCGTTGTATAGTTACTTCTAAATAAAACAAACACATTAAATTTATCGTGTTATTTAAGTGCTGTGAAAAGCAAACTCGCTACTCAAATAATGAATAAGACTAAACCTGATCCCTATTATACAAGCTATCTGCAGACTATCTATTGGCTTTGTTTGACTCTTTGTTAAGGGGTGGTGATATCGTAGCCTTGCTTATTAGAGCGTGATATTTTTATTCCATATCGACCATGACAGAGGGCTGCAGTGCTCGCTGCTGATCAAATAATACCTGCTCAAAAGCGGGTAATGCCGTTTCCATTAAGCTGCCAACAACCATTTGCGGCTCTGATGGCTCAAACCCCATAAAGCTTTCGCGCTCTTGTATACGTATGCTCGCATCTTTAAAGGCGGCGGCAAAGCTGGTGTTTTCACGTAGACTCTCAGCAAAGAAAGCTTGACCGAAATAAGTCATCTCAGCGCTATTGGTACAGCCAAATGACATTTTATCAGCTGCTGACGCGGTGATAACCACTGTGGTTGGAGAGATCAGCTCGTCGATAAAAGAACCTGAATAGCAAGCCGACACGACGATGACACGCCAGCGGATACCAGATTCATCCAAGGCCGCGCGTAGCCATGCCGACTCCAAATTATCCATCGCCACAGGCGCGTTTGCCAATTGAAGAATATCTTCGTTACCGTGCGATGATAAGGTGAGCAGCAATACATCTTCATCGCTATTCATCTGTTGGCCGATCTTTTTTAGGCCTCGCAAAATACTGGTCTTCGTCGCTATGGGTTCGTCCGTCCAGCTGTAGCGGTTATTTATTAAAGATAAAGAGCGCCCGCTCGTGCCAAAACGGACATCAAATAGCTCGCGAGCATTATTAATCTCAGAGCGAAAGACATCCTGCCCGGCAAATCCTGCGACGCCCATAAAGTACCATTCCGTCTTACCTAAGATACTAGCATCAATACTAGCTAAGGCGTTTTGTAGTAACTCAGGCTGCTTATAAATAGCCGCTTCTTCTAATATCGGCTCAACTGGTATGGGTTTGAAAATAGGCTGATCGGCAACGTTTTTTTGCCAGATAGTGAGCAGAGCCACGGCCCCTATCAGCACGATAATGCGCTCCCACCAAGGCGTACGCAAACGCTGTGAGAAGATCCATAACAGCGCTAGGGTTTGCCATAAAAATAATATTAAAAATAATATCGGTAAAAACGAATAGCTCCAATCCGGTAACCAACCACGGCTGCCAAAGAACTGCACTAAGCTTTGTAGCAGCGCTGAGATACTATCTGCCACTAACCATAATACGGCTGGTACGAATAATAAGCTTTGGTTTCCGGAGCGCCGCGCTAGAATAATACCTGCTAGCAGAATAATCACCGGCCAAATCAGGTAACTGACTAAGCCTTGCTCATTAAAAACGCTACCACTCTCAGCCGCTAACCAAGAAAAGAGTACATTGCTCCCAAGCGCCAATAGAGCAAACACGGCAAACTGTATAAAGGTAGGTTTCACCCAAGAAAAGGCTCGCGTAGAGCCGATCAGCATCCAAAAAGCGGCTATAATATTGGCCGCAAAATTAAGAGAGAAGCGCTGAAGGGAGACGGTTTTTAGAGACGAGAGTGACAAAGACTTAAACCTCTATCGAGTCAGATGAAATAAGATAGGATGCACCACTTATAATTGCTGGCTTATTAACGTCCTAACATAACGCAATTGTAACGGATTGTCGGTTCAGACCATAAGGCTGATTTGTAAAAACCATTTTGCTCTCTACTATTACCGATCCTACCTAACCGTAAAACTCGCCGTAAAACCCATTCATAAAAACTAGTCATAAAAAAGGAGACCTCAAACGAGATCCCCTTTTTAGTTAACACTTATAATTCAACTACTCTCAAACTAGCGCATCAAGAGCTCGTTGACGCGTTTCAGATAAGCGGCTGGATCTTCTAACTGACCGCCATCAGCCAATAGCGCTTGATCAAAAATCACTTGCGCAAGATCATCAAATTGCTCGCTGCTCTCGAGTTTTTTGATCAGCGGATGCTCCGGATTGACTTCCAAGATAGGCTGAGTGTCTGGTACTTCTTGACCCATTTGCTGCAGCATCTGAATCATTTGCGGCGACAGATCACCTTCTGAAGTGACCAAAATCGCTGGGCTATCGACGAGACGATTAGAGACGCGCACGTCTTTGGCGCGCTTATCTAGGGCAGTTTTTAGCTTCTCAACTACCGGCTTCATGGCTTCCTCGGCCTTCTCAGCTTCTGCCTTCTCTTCCTCGTCCTGCAGATCACCTAAGTCTACCGCGCCTTTGGCAATGTTTTGCAGTGGTGTCTCATCGAACGAGGTCAAGAAGTTCATCGCCCACTCATCAACACGGCTAGTCATGAGGATGACTTCGATGCCTTTTTTCTTGAACAGCTCAAGTTGCGGGCTATTCTTAGCAGCGGCAAGATTATCTGCAGTCAGATAGTAGATAGCTTTTTGACCCTCAATCATGCGGCCTTTATAGTCCTCAAAGCTAGTGGCAACTTTGTCATCTGTGCTGGTGGCATAACGTAGCAATTTAGCGATACGCTCTTGGTTGCCCATGTCCTCGCCAAGGCCTTCTTTAATGACATCGCCAAACTCGCTATAGAACTGAGCAAATTTGTCTTGCTTATCGCTGTCCTCGCTATTGGCTAGGCTTGCCAGCATCGTCAAGACGCGGCGGGCGTTACCGTCACGGATAGATTTCACATCGCGCGACTCTTGCAAGAGCTCACGGCTGACGTTGAGTGGCAAATCAGCTGAATCAATCACCCCTTTAACAAAACGCAGGTACATCGGTAATAGCTGCTCGGCGTCATCCATAATAAATACGCGCTTGACGTAGAGCTTGAGACCATGCTGCTGTTCGCGGGTGTAAAGATCCATTGGCGCTTTTTTAGGGACATATAACAGCTGGGTATATTGTACGCGACCTTCTACGCGGTTATGCGTCCAAGTGAGTGGCTCATCCATGTCGTAGCTGATGTTTTTATAAAAATCGATGTACTCGTCATCGTCAATCTCGGACGCTGAGCGCGTCCACAAAGCGCTGGCTTTATTGATAGTTTCCCACTCGTCGGTCAAAACCATCTCGCCGCCAGCTGGCGCGTCGTTACTATCGTTTTCGTCCGCACCTTCGTCTTTAACATCTTCTTGCCAGACCTCTTTACGCATCTGAATCGGCAGGCTGATATGATCTGAGTACTTATTAACCAAACGCTTGATCTTAGTGCGATCGAGATAATTATCTTCGCCCTCGGTGTATTCTTCTTTTAGGTGTAAGGTGATGCTGGTGCCACGGATTTCTTTAGTAATATTCTCAACTGTAAAGCTACCGCTGCCATCAGAGACCCAGCGTACGCCCTTGTCCGCAGACTCACCAGCTTTGCGCGATTCTACCGTAATAGTGTCGGCAACGATAAAACCTGAATAGAAACCCACGCCGAATTGACCGATGAGCTGACCGTCTTGCTTTTGTGATTCAGATAATTTGTCCAAGAACGCTTTGGTGCCAGACTTAGCAATCGTACCTAAGTTTTCGATCGCATCAGCTTCATTCATACCGATACCGTTATCGGTAAAGGTGATGGTTTTGGCATCCGCGTCTACAGCGATGCGAATCTTTAACTCACCATCGTCTTCATACAGGCTGTCGTCATTGGTCGCTTCAAAGCGCAGCTTATCGCAAGCATCTGAGGCGTTTGAGACGAGCTCACGCACAAATATATCAGTATTAGAATATAGCGAATGCGTCACTAAATGCAGCAACTGCGCTACTTCCGCCTCAAAACTATGTTTTTTTAATTCTGGGTTGTTGTCTTCACTCATAAAAAACTCCTTGATGGGAAAATTGAGATTAGCGTAAAACAGTAGCACTAAATAAGAGTATCAAATAGCGCTAGGCTGTTTATACTAATAGGGTCGCGACCAAATATTTCAAGTTCAAAAGTCTTGTTATAAAAAAGTTAGCTAAAAAAACACCGCCTAAGTTTCCTTAAGCGGTGTGGTTACTTCTTAAAATGTTTTAACTCAACAGCTGATTATAAACTACAAGCAGCTTGGCAAATTACGGGCAGGGTCGCTATCACGAGCGGCTAGCGCATCTTCAACGCTCAACCCTAGTGCTTTGGCAACGCCTTCGCCATAAGCCGGCTCACACCAATGACAGTTACGAATATGACGATACTTAATAAAATCTAGCGCATCACCCATCGCTCTTGCCGTATTATCAAATAGTACCTGCTTTTGCTCATCGTTCATCAGGTTAAATAGCGCACGCGGCTGACTAAAGTAGTCATTATCGTCTTCACGGAAGTCATAATGATCGGCGTAACCATCAATCTTGAGAGGCGGCTCAGCATACTGCGGCTGCTCCTGCCACTGCTCAAAGCTATTTGGCGTATAGTGCGGACGGCCGCCGTAGTTGTCATCGACGCGCATCAAACCATCACGGTGGTTGCTATGCACAGGGCATGTCGCTTTATTGACTGGTATCTGCTTATGGTTGACCCCGACACGGTAGCGCTGGGCATCGGCATAGCTAAATAAGCGCGCTTGTAGCATACGATCCGGAGAAGCACTGATACCAGGCACGATATTATTTGGAGCAAACGCCGCTTGCTCGACATCGAGATGATAGTTGTCAGCATTTTTATTGAGCTCAAACTCGCCCACCTCGATGAGTGGATAATCCCCTTTTGGCCAGACTTTGGTCAAATCAAACGGATGGTAAGGCACATTATCCGCTTCCTCTTCCGGCATAATTTGCACATACATTTTCCATTTTGGGAAGTCGCCGTTATCGATGGCATTGAGCAAGTCTTCTTGATGGCTTTCGCGATTGCTCGCGATAATATCAGCGGCCTCAGCATCGGTTAAGTTCTTGATACCTTGCTGAGTCACAAAATGGAATTTGACCCAAAAGCGCTCATTATCACTATTGATAAAGCTATAAGTGTGCGAGCCAAAGCCATGCATGTTTCGATAAGAGGCTGGAATACCGCGCTCACTCATGGTAATGGTCACTTGATGCAATGACTCTGGCAATAACGTCCAAAAGTCCCAGTTATTGGTTGCCGAGCGCATATTGGTACGTGGATCACGCTTGACCGCTTTGTTCAAATCAGGGAACTTACGCGGGTCACGGACGAAGAATACCGGCGTATTATTACCGACCATATCCCAAATACCTTGCTCAGTATAGAACTTCAAGGCAAAACCGCGGATATCACGCTCCGCATCGGCGGCGCCGCGCTCGCCAGCTACGGTACTAAAGCGCGCAAACATCGGCGTCTGCTTGCCGACTTCGTCAAAGATACCAGCGCGAGTGTATTTCGTGATGTCATTTGTTACGGTAAAAGTACCAAAGGCGCCAGAGCCTTTGGCGTGCATACGGCGCTCAGGGATAATCTCACGGTTGAGATCAGCAAGCTTTTCGTTAAGCCATAAATCTTCTGCTAAAAGCGGGCCGCGTTTACCAGCCGTTTTACTGTTTTCGTTATCAACAACTGGGGCACCGTTGCTCATTTTCAGTGGGGTCGGTGCGTAGGGACATTTTTTATCGCTCATGATCGTACTCCTATAAAAAACAAATGAAAGTGCCAAACCTATACTGAATACGCCTCTAGCAGTATATCTAGAATGCTTGTCAGTTTGTTTGAAAAACGGTGATTTTTATTCATAGTAACTTGTGTAGTAAATCTCATAGTCACCTACCAATGCAGTTGTGTTGTCTTGCATGTCGTTTGCTTAACTACTATTACAACCGATTAGTATTGTTTTGTATAATTAATTAATCACATATTTTCGTTTTGTTTTTTAGAACCAAAAAACTCCATTCTTATGTATCTCCCATAGCTTACGCGTACTAAAAGCACCGTCTGCGATACTGTCTTTTGCTATGAAGCGCCTTATGACAATCGGCGTGGTGACAATTAGCACTGTGATAAATGCTGTTTGTACGATCATCAACCGTATCTATCCTAGTGCGGCATTGGACGAATCGTAAGGATCTGCTCACTTCGACCAAACGGCCCATGTACATCATGTAGCACCGCGCTGGTAAGCCCTATCCCGTCATCACCGTACTGCTGTATCGCTTCAATACCAAGCCAGCGACCTTTTGGGGCACGATGCATGTGGATTTGCAAATCGGTATTAGGAAATATCCATTCAAGCTTTGTCAGCCCAAGACCCAATCTTTGCACCACCCCATTAGCCGTATCGACCATACCTAACAGCTTCACTAGATCGCTGGTCGGCTCGCCTTCGATCATATCAGTCTCGTTAGTAATCCACACCATACCTTTGCCAGAACGGCGATCTTCTTCAGCGACTAAATTAACAGATTCAATAAAACCACCTGGCCATTGCTTCATGCCCTCCCATACCGGCAGCGCTTCAGGTTGATGCTTCGCGGTCGCATCTTCAAGCCCAGCAATCTCGCTAGTGTCTTGCGTAAGCAGTCGCCAAGCGCGCGCAATAATACAATCGCGGCCCCGGCTCGTCATCACCGCTTCGATAAGCTCAATGGTTCTGCCGGGTCGGATACAGCGCGTGGTAATCGTAAAGTCGCTAAGCGGAATCAACCCCAAAATATCAAGACTAATACGGGCTATACGCATATTGTCTTGCGGATTGAACTGGTTCAGCTCATAAGTGAGTAGCCCTGTCGCTGGCGCCATGTGCTGCTCGTGCTCGTTCCAAGCACCTTGAACGTTTTTGGTCGGCTGATAATAAGCGATACAAGTACCATCTGGCTGCTGCTCGCGTTTGCTAAATTGGTAATACGCTGACATAGCTGTCCTATATTTTTATTTGCATTTATATTTTTATCTACGTTTTTTGACTATTACGAGACCGTATCTCATTTTGTTAACTGAGCTCTTGCTTCCTTAATTTGAGAAGCTTACGACTTTTAAGAGTAAAGAAAAGCAAAACAATCATAATAGCGACAAGTACCCCATAAAAAACACTGTACTCTTTTATAAAGTGCGCTAGGTCTAAGAAAAGCATTATGACCAATACGCCAATGACAAACATATTGACATTTAATTGTTTGTTAACTTCATTAAGACTCGCTTCTGCTAGTACAAATCTTTTTTTCTGTTTTTTCATCTTACTTTACCCGTAATAGATAGTTCTCATCCACTCTACTTACCGACCTCAGTTACCGGAATACGCAAGGCTTTTGGTAGACTGAAAGTGACATTCTCTTCGATACCAGAGAGCTCATCAGGCTGCTTACCGCCCCAATCTTGTAATTGTTGTAATACCTCTTGGATGAGAACTTCAGGAGCGGAAGCGCCCGCTGTGACTCCTACTGCCTCTACGCCATCGAACCAAGCTTGATTCATCTCGCTGGCGTTATCAATGAGATAGGCCTTACAATTCATGCGCTCGGCAAGCTCACGTAGACGGTTGGAGTTTGATGAGTTTGGCGAGCCTACGACTAACACTACCTCACAGCGACCCGCTAAGTCTTTGACCGCGTCTTGTCGGTTTTGGGTGGCATAGCAGATATCATCTTTTCTTGGGCCTTGAATGCTTGGGAATTTATTACGCAGTGCGTCTATCACTTTTGCCGTATCATCCATTGATAAGGTCGTTTGCGTGACAAAGGCTAAGCGCTCAGCGTCTCTTACGCTAAGATCTTCGACATCTTTTTCATCCTCTACTAGATGAATATGCCCCCCATGTACCCGATTAAAGCGGCCCATAGTGCCCTCAACTTCTGGGTGGCCGGCATGACCAATCAGTACCGCGTCCATACCTTCTTGCGCGAACTTCGCCACCTCGATATGCACTTTCGTTACTAACGGACAGGTGGCATCAAACACGGTAAGATCGCGGCGATTGGCTTCCTCTTCGACCGCTTTTGATACCCCATGCGCAGAAAATATCACAATAGCGCCATCAGGCACCTCATCTAGCTCCTCAACGAATACCGCGCCGCGATTAGCAAGATCTGAAACCACAAATTTATTATGCACCACCTCATGGCGCACATAAATGGGCGGCTCAAAACGAGTCAGCGCTTCGTTGACAATCGCAATGGCGCGATCTACGCCAGCACAAAACCCGCGTGGATTGGCAAGATAAATTTGCATAAGACAGCCTATCATTAGATAATTTGGAATCAGTGGTTTAGCACTTAGCACTTAAGATCAGGGCTCAAACTTAAACTAGCGCTCAAACTTAAATTGTCACTTAAAAGAATCAGTGCTTAAAAATTCAGTACTTAAAGCAGTTATCAGGGCACAAATACATAGATTCAACGCACCTACCCCTACTTTATCATAATATATTCTCATTACGCTTTAAAATGCTATGCCATCAGTATTATAATTGCCGTCGCTATCAGCTACTTTATTGAAAAAAAACACTTATCATTATTTTATTGGGATACTTATGACAGGCTCACTGTTTATTATTACCGCGGCCTCTGGTACGGGTAAGACCTCTTTGGTCAAGCAGCTACTTGCGACCACTAATGACTTGACTGTCAGCATCTCTCATACCACTCGTGCGCCTCGTCCAGGTGAGATCGATGGTCATCACTATCATTTTATCGACAAAGATGTGTTCATTACCGCTATTGGCGAAGGCAAGTTCTTAGAACATGCTGAGGTGTTTGGTAACTACTATGGTACTGCAGAGGCCAGCGTGCGTGCGCAACTAGAAGCGGGTATTGATGTAATATTGGAGATTGATTGGCAAGGGGCGCTACAAGTTAAAAAAATATTTACCGATGCCACTATGATTTTTATCTTACCGCCTAGCCTCTCAACTCTGCGCCAGCGCCTATCTGGTCGTGCTCAAGACAGTGCGGAGGTGATCGAGCAGCGGCTTGCCGGCGCCGTTACTGAGATGGCGCAATATGTACATTTTGACTTCGTGATTATTAATGATAACTTTGAGGTGGCACTGACTGAGCTTAAAGCCATAATCGTCGCTGATAGGCAGACGCTTAACCGTCAGCAGCGCCATCATCGCCGTATCATCAACGCTTTGTTGACTAATGAAAGTGAAGAATAGCTTTCAAGTAATGCTCAAACACTAATAGTTTAAGTGACTATATTTTAAGTGATAATAGCGACTTTAAGGCTTTGGCAATCAAGTATAAAAGCTATGACGCGACTGGCGAAAAAATGCTATAATAGCCAGTTATTTCCCCTATATCTTTCTATATTTCTGCTCCTATACATTAGCGGGCGACCTATTGGCATATTATTTATAGTATTAATTTATAATATCGATACCACCTGCTAATCATAAATCACTGAGGTAATTAACTATGGCACGTGTCACAATTGAAGATTGCTTAGAGAATGTAGACAACCGTTTTGAGCTGGTACTTGTCGCTAGCAAACGCGCTCGCCAACTAGCAAAAGGTATTGCTGAGCCACTTGTTGAAGTCGATAACGACAAACCAACAGTTTTAGCCTTGCGCGAAATTGCAGACGGCAAAATTACTCGCGATATCTTAAACCAACCTGAGCATAGTTTTGCGACTAGCTCATTGGACTTAGCGTTATCAGGAGATCATAGCTTCTAAATAATAGTTGCTAAAAAACAGCTGCTAAGATAGGTTTCTGTAAGCTGACATAGCTACCGATGCACTCGAATAGCGCTAGAGAACCACAGTATTAAGCTGTGGTTTTTGTGATTTAAAAAACTGTTTTTTGCTATTTACAGAGTGAATGCGCTTAGTGGTTGACATTGCAGGTAATTTGCGATTAATTAGAGTGTGGAAAGCAAAAACGTTTTAGAGTCTATTTTATTCATTTTTGGCTTGTTTTTTAACGAAACAATAGCCGCTAAATCCATTGCCAAGCTATAGGCGCCCACCGATAGGCGCTCAGTCATAGGACACTCCTGTATGAGCCAAACTCTTCCCAAGCTCAGTCATCGTTTAGTGGACGAGGCTCAATATAATTTGCTGCGCTCGGTTGGGTATTTGAGTAGTGACGATCGCCGTGACATTATCGATGCTTGTGAGTTTGGTGATATCGCTCATATCAAGGACAAACGCAAATCAGGTGAGCCTTATATTACCCACCCTATTGCTGTTGCTGAGATTTTGGCGGGTTTTCGTTTAGACAGAGATACGATTATTGCCGCGATTTTGCACGATACGGTCGAAGACACCGAAGTGACTGGTGAGCAGATTGAGCAGCGTTATGGCAAAGTGGTCGCTAGATTGGTTGATGGTGTCACTAAACTTAAATCCTCAAAATATAATAAACAGCAAAATAAAGCGGCGACCTTTCATAAGATTCTGACCGCCACTTTATTAGATCCGCGCGTCTTAATTATCAAGCTATCAGATCGTCTGCACAACATGTCAACGCTGGATGCGGTCAGCTCTGAAAAGCAGCGCGCCACCGCGCAAGAAACTTTAGATTTTTACGTGCCTTTTGCCCGCTTGATGGGCATCAATGATATTGCTGATTATATTGAGGTGCTCTGCTACCGCAATCTTAATTCAGTGATGTATAACAAGCTGTCTGATAAATTATTGCAGCACGGCCTTGGCCGTAATTTTCAAAAAGAAGCCATCCACCGCTATTTGGTTGTGGTATTAAATAATTTAGAATTAAACGGTCACGTCAAGATCTTAGATAACCGCGTTGCGATGTACCGTCAATTCTTTCGTAACCGCGGTGAGATTAATGCCTTATTGCGTCACTACTCCTTTGAGATTGTCCTTGATACGGTAGAGGCCTGTGACAAGCTGGCTTATTATCTCATCAAAAAATATCAAATCGAAGATGCGCATATTCAGGACAACATTCGCCGCCCACTACCCGGTGGCAATCAATCTTTGACCTTACTTTATGAGCGTGACAATGACTGTATCAAAGTAGTCATCATGACCAAAAAGATGCAGCATGCAGCGCGTCTAGGCGTAATCGGCGCTGAGCACGCCTCTGATGTCAGTCAATCGGTGATTCAAGCCTCACTACGTAATATGAAAGAGCTGGTCGATGAAGAAACCTTAAATGAGAATGACCCTGACTTTACCGCTGCAGTATCTACTATCAACGAGTTGATGGACTACCTGCATTCTAGTAAGATCCTCTGCTATAGCCCGCAAGGCCGAGCTTATGAGCTGCCACAAGGCGCAACCGCGCTTGACTTTGCTTATGCCGTCGGCCCCATGGTCGGTAATGTCGCCGTCGGCGCTAATATCGACAATGAAAAAGCCAAACTCGGTACGGTAGTCAAAAACGGACAGTTAGTCGAGATCGAAATCGATAGCGACTCTGAGCCCAAAGCGGAGTGGCTTGGCTTTGTGGTAACCAACAAAGCCCGTGAACAGATTCTACGCTGGTTTAAAGACTTAACCACGAGTGAAAAACAGCGTCATGGCCAACAAGCGCTAGATCGCGCGCTAAAAACGTATAATAAAAGCTTAGCTGACTTGCACGACTCTGAGTGGGATAACCTACTTGAGTGGCGTGGTCTCAATGATAAAAACACCCTGTTTGAGCAAATAAGCTCTGGCACCTTACTGCCGCAGCTCGTCGTTTCGCGCTTATTCAGTGATGAGATGACAAGTTTGCAAGCGGTGGACAATGAAGCTTCGCAGCCGCAACAACTGATCGTCAATACTGCTGGTGTTGAGCTTAATTTTGCCAATTGCTGTCACCCTATTTATGGCGACCCTATCGTTGGCCACTTATCACGACATGGGTTAGTGGCCCATCGACATAAGTGTTTTTCGCTCGATGATATTCGTAAGGACAATCCTTACCAAATCATCCAGCTACGGTGGCGCGACGATAAAGCGGTTAAACAAAACGAATCTGATGATGTCAGTAATAAAATACGTTTTCCAGCTTATCTCAAGCTCTCCATCTCGCTAAGCGATGAGCAAATCAGCGAAGTGGTGTATCATTTACGCCAGTTAAATATCGGTGTAGAGACTATCGATGTACGCCATAGCGATACTATCGTCCATGTGGTCGTTCGTAGCCGTGTGCACTTAGCCCAAGGTATACGTGAGCTCAGATCGCTATTAGGCTTCCCTAATATTATGCGTCTGTATCAACTATAAAAAATTTATCCCAAATAACTACACCCCTATTGACTTACTATAAGGAATAATCATGAGCCGTCAAACTATCCAAACCGATAAAGCCCCAGCCGCTGTTGGCACTTACTCACAAGCGGTAAAGGTTGGTAATACTGTCTATATCTCAGGACAGCTTGGTTTTGACCCGGATACGATGGAGCTAAAAGAAGGCTTTGAAGCGCAAGCTAAGCAAGTCTTTGAGAATATTAAAGCGATTTGTGAAGCTGCTGGTGGTACTATCAATGATGTGGTCAAATTCAACGTCTCCTTGACCGATTTGAACGACTTTGCAGCGCTGAACGAAGTATTCGTTGCGAATCTAAGCGAGCCGTACCCTGCCCGCGCCGCGGTACAAGTCGCCGCTCTACCTAAAGGCGGCGTGGTTGAGATTGAATCGATTATGCATATAGAATAGCTGATATCATTAAGGCTGAAATTATCAAGGCTAAAGTCATAAAGCCAAAGTCAGTCCTATAAAGTTAAAAAAGCTGAAGCCCAAAGTGCGGTTATCGATAACGGCAATTTGGGCTTGCTTGTTTCTGCTGCTTATATTACGTACAAATAAAATTAGTGCCTCATCTATTAGTATTCTTCACTCAACTTTTAGCAATCAATCCCTGTAATTCAAGTATTAATAAGGCTGCGAGCGTCATTTATGTTAGTTCAAGTTGCTCTACCCGTTCCCCTTTATCGGGTGTTCGACTATAGCGTACCTACAGACTTTTCATTACCTAAGATAGGTAGCCGTGTCGAAGTTTCTTTCGGTAGGCAAACTCTAATCGGTATCGTCATCGCTCAGATTGTGCAAGCGGATAGCGATGTTCCGGCGAGCAAGCTCAAAGCTATTAATCAATGCCTAGATGATGAACCTATCGTCGATAGCGCCATGCTTAGCCTCGCGTACTGGCTCGCGCGTTATTACCATTATCCTTTAGGCGATGCACTCGCCGTCATGTTGCCAAGCTTAGTGCGACAAGGTAAGCCGCTCGACTTACTGATTACCCATTGGCGCATTTTGCCGCACGTCACTGATGATGACTTTCATGCCAATGCAAAGAAGCAAAAACAGCAGTTCGACATGCTCAAATTACATGGCGAGCGCGGGGCGAGTGAAGATGTGCTGCTATTAGAAGGGATGCAGCGTAGCTTTTTGAAGACGCTAGAAGATAAAGGCTTAATTGAGCGCTACATAGAGCACAAATCAGCGCCAAAGCCAGTCAGCCTAGCGAAGATGCCGCTTGATCTAAGCACAGAGCAACAGCTTGCGGTTAAGACTATTACTGCCGCTCATAGCGCAGAGCAGTATCAAGGTATTTTGCTAAACGGTATTACCGGTAGTGGTAAGACAGAAGTCTATCTACAAGCGATGCAAGCGGTGCTAGAAGCTGGTAAACAAGTACTCATACTCGTGCCAGAGATTGGCTTAACGCCGCAGACGCGAGCGCGCTTTGCCAGTCGCTTTGCCGCGCAAATTGTTCTGCTACATTCAGGTATGACCAATACTTATCGGCTGCAAGGTTGGCAAGATTGCCGCACCGGTCACGCACAAATCATCATCGGTACGCGCTCAGCTGTGCTGTATCCTTTTGCCAATTTAGGACTCATCATCGTTGATGAAGCGCATGATGGCTCCTATAAACAACAAGATACGCTGCGCTATCATGCCGCAGATGTGGCGCTATACCGCGGCCTTCAATATAAGATTCCTGTAGTGCTCGGAACCGCGACCCCAACGCTTGAACATCTAAAACTCGTGGCAGATGGCAAACTGATAGAGTCTCAGCTAACGTCTCGCCCTGGCAGTGCCAAACCTGCAACTATGCAGCTTATCGATGCTCGTTTACAAACCACGCATCAACAAACTGAAGACGATGGTACAAACTATGATACTGGTCTGACTCATGATCTGATCAATGCTATTCGACAAACGCTCGAAGCTGGCGATCAAGTCTTAATATTTCTCAACCGACGCGGCTACGCGCCCGTATTACTGTGCGCCGCTTGTGGCTGGCAAGCAGACTGTCCACGCTGCGACGCGCACTTGACGGTGCATTACAGTCGCCAAAACCACAGCAGCTCTTATTTAAAATGTCATCATTGCGATTGGCAGGCTTATATCCCAAGCAGCTGTCCTGATTGCGCAAGCCAAAACTTAGATACCAAAGGGATGGGGACGACAAGACTTAGCGAAAACTTACATGCGCTGTTTGCTAATCCGCAAACCAGTAAAATACAATATCCAATCATTCAAATCGATCGTGATACCACTCGGCGTAAGGACAGCTGGGAGAATATCTATCAGCGTATTAACGAAGGTAAGCCGGCGATTCTAGTCGGCACGCAAATGGTCGCTAAAGGTCATCACTTTCCCAATGTCACGCTCGTGTGCTTGCCTAATGCCGATAGAGGCTTTTTGTCCGCGGATTTTCGCTCGCCTGAGCATACCGCGCAGCTGATGATTCAAGTCGCGGGCCGAGCCGGCCGCGGCGATAAGGCCGGCCGTGTATTAATTCAAACGCTACAACCTGATAACCCGCTGCTGCTTAAGCTGGTCAAGGACGGCTATTACTCCTTTGCGCAGTCGCTATTGCAAGAGCGCAAAATGATGGGCTTACCTCCCTTTAGTCATGCCGCTTTAATTCGCTGTGAAGGCAAGACGTTAGCGGCGACCACGCAAGCGCTAAAAGACGCCGTGGCTCATTTACCCACTGGGCACAAGCTTGCAGTACTCGGCCCTATCGATGCGCCGATGAGTAAAAAGAACAGCCGTTATCATTCGCAATTGCTGCTGTTAGCCAAAGAGCGCGCGCAGCTGCATCATATTCTCAAGCTCTGGTGGCAGCCTGTGCTGGCTTTGCCTAGTACTAAATATCTCAAGCTGACCTTAGATATTGATCCTGTCGGTTGGTGATTTTTTAATACGTTTATGGTGTCTTGTCTACTTTATCTTCTCTATACCTCTTCGTTTTCTCTATACAAGGTTTAGCCGTTACGGCAGCGTTACAGCTTCTTATTGCCAGTTATGCTAAATTCTAAGCTATCGATTTCCCATCCACTGCTTTGAGTGTGAGAAGACTAATGAGTACCGACCATTCAAACCCTAAACATAAGCCTTATACTGATAATAGTGCTAACCGTAAGGCTCATAACAAGGCTGAACATTATCTCTACAACGATGAAGACCAGCATGATCATGACGAGCATCTAGAGCAGACTACCGCGCCGCGAGATACCAAAGGCTATCAGCGCACGCTATTGATTAGTTTTATTATCATTACCGGTTATATGATTATCGAAGCTGTTGGCGGTTTGCTGACGGGAAGCTTAGCGTTATTATCTGATGCCGGTCATATGCTCAGCGACGCGGTAGCATTAGGCGCGACCTTGCTGGCCTTTAAAATCGGTGAAAAAGCAGCGACTCATCAAAAGACTTTTGGTTATAAGCGTTTTGAGATCTTAGTTGCTGGTGTCAATGGCGCAACCTTAGTGATTATTGCGCTGATGATTTTTTGGGAAGCCATCAAACGCTTTAACTCGCCGCCAGATATCGCTACTCAAGGCATGCTGATCGTCGCTACTATCGGTATGCTCGTTAATATCCTAGTGGCTTGGCTAATGCACCGCAGTAAGAGTGGCGGCAGTCATGCAGGCCATGATCATAACTCAGTCGCTGAGAGCAAATCAGGCACCAAAAAACCAACCAACCTCAACATGCAAAGCGCCTATCTACATGTCTTAAGTGATTTGATGGGCTCAGTGGCCGCAATTATCGCCGCGCTACTGATGATAGGCTTTGGATGGTTATGGGCGGATGCGCTCGCTTCGGTCATTGTTGCTGTTTTGATATTGGTCAGCGGTTATCGAGTGGTGCGTGATTCGGTACATATTTTAATGGAAGGCACACCAAAAGGTATCTCATTAGAAGCGGTTGAACAGCGCTTGCTCGATCATGAACAGGTCGAGAGAATTCATGATTTGCATATTTGGAGTATTACTAGCGGCCTGAATGCTTTATCTTGCCATGTGGTGGTCGATGGTGAGATGAGCATCACTGAGTCTAGTGTGCTGATTAGCGAGCTTGAACAGCGCTTGCAGGACTTAGGAATTAGTCATGCGACTATTCAGGTCGAGAGCCTATCGCATCCTCCGACTATGGCTCACAGTGACGCGCTTGTCTGTGATATCTCCGAGCGTGCACTGAGTGATACTGGACATATTGGCCATAATCATTAACTAAAAATTTCGGACAAAAGATTGAGTGGGCAAAGTTTATTTAACTATCTTAATGAGCTTAACAAGGTAGCGGTAAATAATCCTTATCAACCAAATGACAGTGATTAACCAAATAACTAAGCCAGATACCAACAACAGCATTCTTATTCCAATGTCTAAGCCCCCATTCATTACTCGCGGCAAATAAACGGGCCCCATATTCGACGCCATGATGAGCCAAAACCCAAAAACTAATGCTAGTATAGATATCAGTATGGTACGGACAATATTCATGATGATTTTGCTAGCGATGGCTAACCCAGAGTAGCGTTTTCTATGTTTAGATAAAGCGTTTTTATGGGACATGGCGTTTCAAGTTCCACAAGAGCTATTTTAAAATATCAATCATTATAAAGGTTTAAATTTAGAACTAAATTAAACGTATAGCCGTTTATGTGGTTATAATAATGATAATTTTATCTATAATGAGCGGCTTTTTGCTATTATTTAGTAGTGATCGCAGCTTTATCAATTTTCAATAATGAGCTATTGCCATGTCTAGACGCTCAGCACCTTTTGTTGCTCCCGACTACATCGATGATCCTGTCTCAAAAGACGGCAAAAAGTACGCCAAAGTACTGCTATCAACGTTACAAGAAGATATTGCCAGCTTTCGTAATGAGCAGTTTCCGCCTGATGTTCTACGGCAAATTCGTGATATGCCTATCTTTGAGGGTAACCTTAATGAAGTGCAAGCTTATCAGCAGCGCTGGCAAAGTTTATTGGAGCGCGCCAAGGAGTTTTATCCTGCCGCAGATATGCCCCCTGATCATTTGCCACTACCTGCCAGCCTTGAGATTCCGCAGTTTATTTTTAACGTGCAGCGCTTACATCTGACCAAAACCCGCGCCAAAGAATCTAAAAGCTTTGGCTCAGTCAGTGCCTTGATTGATAAATGCGGCGATTATACTGCGCAAGAGGTTGAGCGTATGACTGCCGTATTCGAGGCAGATGATGAAGCTAGGTTAGTTGCCCATCGAGAGTTTATCGATCTACGAGCCTACGTGTTCTGTCGCGATAACAAAGGTGAGATGCTAGAGCCTGAACGCGTTCGTTTTTATCGTACCGGTCTAATTGTCCATGCGTTGCCTGATTTCAAGATCGTGGATAGTCGGCAGACACCGCGTAAACGCCGCAATGACGCTTATAGCAACCCGATCGCGGACAACTCAGTATGGAAAATTTATCGAAAAAAATAAGTCGCCTTTTTGCTATTTTATTTAACCATGTTGGTACGCTTGATACTGATTGCTAAGGATTTACTATGTTCGCAGCCGCCGCCGGCTCTCCAAACTTAATGCTACAAGCGACTATTTTTTTGGGAGCAGCGCTGCTGTTTGTACCGCTTGGTAAACGTTTCGGTATCGCTACCGTTTTAGGCTATCTGATTACCGGCTTGATATTAGGCCCAAGCGCGTTAGATGTCGCAGGCGATGCTGAGAGCTTGTTGCATTTTTCTGAGTTTGGCGTAGTGATGCTACTGTTCATCATCGGTCTTGAATTGCAGCCTTCTCGTCTATGGGCACTGCGCCGCTCAATCTTTGTGCTAGGCGGTCTGCAGGTCGGTCTGACCGGTATAGTGTTAATGGCGATTTTATATCAGTTTTTCTCATTACAACTTGATACAGCCTTCATTGTCGGCTTTGGTTTAGCGCTCTCCTCTACCGCGTTTGTGCTACAAATTTTGACCGAAAAGCAGCAACTCTCCAGTACGCATGGCCGCGAAGCTTTTACTATTTTACTGTTCCAAGATATCGCGGTTATTCCGCTACTCGCTGTCATTCCTTTCTTATCCGGGGTGCGTGAACAAAGCTATGATTTGATTTATTTTGGTAAGGTTTTTGCCGTCTTTGCCGGTTTGATTTTTTCTAGCCGTTATATCGTTAGACCTTTCTTCAAGTTCGTGGCGTCTAGCGGCGCAACTGAGCTGCTAACGGCTGTAGCGTTATTTATCGTCATGGGCGTCTCTATCTTAATGGAGCAGATCGGACTATCAATGGCGTTAGGCGCGTTTTTGACCGGTGTGCTATTGGCGGACTCAGAGTACCGTCACGAATTAGAAGCCAGTATCGAGCCCTTTAAAGGATTGCTGTTAGGTCTGTTCTTTATGTCGGTGGGTATGCTGACTGATGTTAAGCTTATCCTTGCCAAACCTGTCTTTATCGTTGGCTGTGCTCTAGCGTTGATGGTCATCAAGTTCGGCGTAGTAGCGGCTATTGCAAAAATCTCAGGTAATCGCTGGCCGACGAGCATCCGGCTTGGGGTGACCTTAGCGCAAGGTGGTGAGTTTGCCTTTGTATTATTCAGTGTGGCAAGCGCGCAAAACGTCTTGCGGCCAGAGCTGGCTAACACACTTAATTTGGTAGTGACTATCTCCATGGCGCTAACGCCGCTCGCGTTTTTATTACTCGAAAAAGCAGGCGAACCTTTATTCGCTAAGAGTAAACCTAGGCGAGAATACGACACCATTCCTGATCATGAACATCAAGTCATTATCGCCGGTTTTGGCCGTATTGGACAGATTATTGGCCGAGTACTGCGTATGCATAATATTGAATTTACTGCCATTGAACGCTCAGCGAATCGAGTGGACTTTGTACGTAAATTCGGTAACCAAGTCTATTATGGCGACCCCAAAAACCCCGAGATTCTACGCGCTGCTGGTATTAATAAAGCAAGGTTATTTATTCTAGCTATCGATGATTTAGAGCGCTCTATCACGACTGCTGAGTATTTACGCAAGAATTATCCAGATTTGATTGTTTTAGCGCGAGCGCGGGATAGGCAGCACTATTACCGTTTGCGTGAGGTTGGGGTTCGTCATATTTGGCGCGAGACTTATTTATCTTCTTTAGATATGTCACGTGAGTCATTGCAGTTATTGGGCATCTCTCCTGAAAAAGCGCGCGAAACCGTACAGACTTTCCGCGATTACGATGATGATTTAATTGAACGCCAGCAAGCCATCTATGACGACGAAGCGAGTATGATTGAATCGGCGCAATCAGCGATGGCAGAGCTTGAAAGTCTCTTCGATGAGGATATCGGTAAGGCACGCACAATGGATCTAAGCGAGTTTTACGAGGAGCTTAAAGGCCAAGCCACACCGATTGATAAGGATCAAGAATCCCTACCCCATTCAAAAAATTAATGATTAATCAGCAACACAATAGGCAGGTGCTTGTTTTTCGTTTAACGAGCTCGTACAGCGCCAATTCTCCTCGTTTGGCAAATGATAAAACACTAGTGTCTGTCCATTCAAATAGCGCAGCGGAAACCTCACGTTTTGAATAGTGCCCGTCACTGCGCAATCGGTTTTTGGTACGCTTGGCGTTTGCGTAGCAATGGTCACTTGTATTTTTGGATTGCTAGTGGCTATCGGCAGCTCAGTAGGACAACGCCCCGTTTGCTGATAAGCTAGCGCCACCTGATTTTGTGCAGTTTTAGTGACATCATAAGCATCAAACAAAACTTCATTTTCTTTTGGCTTAGCGATAATGGGCAAAAACTGCACCTTAATAACCGTCAAGGCAAAGGCAAAAATAGCAAAGCCCAGTCCTAAACCGAATAGGCTAACGCCACCTTCACGCCGTAGCATCGCTTTTTGCGCCGCTTCATCACGCGGATACTTATCTAAAGCATCGGCGATCTCACGCCTTGCCATCCGGTAATAATAAGCATCCGTCCAGCGCGCCACCATAAACGACCAATAAAACCAAATTATAGCCGCTATCGCAACTCTTACTGGCATCTGATAAGCGTCCGGAATAAAAGACATCGCCGCAAACTCAAAAAACACCAAAACGATCGTAATCGTCAGCTGAATAAAGGACCAACCCGCGACGCTATAGACGATCGCATCCATATAACGCTTGCGATAGAGCAACCAAGGAAAGGTAATAAAAAATGCTGCCCAGTGCCATTTAGGGGATAAATAACCTTGCTCATCAAACTGAGCAAAACGCTTGAGATAATAGTCTTGGGTACGATGACCAATGAACCATTGATCCAGCTGCTTACGCCGAGCAGCAGTTAGCTTTTCTTGATAAAAGGGTGGCGGCGAATCCGTCTCGATAAATAACATAGCATGGGCCCTATTGTTTTTTGGAGCATTGGGGCTTTTTTAAAATAATTAAAGGTAGTCTTAAAAAGCACCTTCAGAACAAACATACTTAGCACATCATGTGCAGGTTGAGCTAACTAGAATTATCCTTAGGTATTATAGAATATTGCTAAGTTGCATGCATCTACTAGTCAAATGGTAGTCGGTTTTGAGGTCTGCACTTTGGAGCCGTGCAAGCCCTATTGACACTGCAACAGACCCTTTGGCCCGTATTTGGTCTCCTGCTAGCTATATTTCACTTAAAAACCCTATAGATTTAACTTATAATACTTGTCTACTTATTACTTTATAAAGTCTTAGTCATCTTATGAGTCCACAATCTTCCTCCGATAACCCTATTGATACTCCAGTTGCTAGCCCAGTAGATATTTCATTAGAGAGTACTAGCGATAACCTTTCTAAAACCGTTAACACTGCATCTATAACTGACGACTTAGAGGCCAATAACGATAAGCATATTCGTATCGTTAACACTTTTATGAAGCGCCGCACACATATGAATAAAAATGCGGAGCAAGCGTTAACCGATCCTAGATTTGCAGAGTATCTAGTCAATAACAGCTTTGGCGATGGCAATCTTGACGGCATTGATGATCTACGCGTCTTATTCAAGGATAGTCCAAACGGTAGCGCTGCGCCGCTTACGGTAGAGATAGGTTTTGGCCTCGGCGATTCACTGATTGAAATGGCAATAGCCGACCCGACTCGTAACTTCATCGGTGTTGAAGTGCATGAGCCTGGTATCGGTAAATGCGCTTATATGGCAGGCACACAAAACTTGACTAATATCAAGATTATCAACGGCGACGCCATAAAGCTACTCAAACAGCTTCCTGAGAATCATATCGATCGCATTCAGCTCTATTTCCCCGATCCTTGGCGCAAAAAACGTCATTTTAAGCGCCGCTTTGTCAGTGCCGAGCGTATGGCGATTGTCACTCGCACCTTAAAGCTTGGTGGCTGGTTTCATACGGCGACCGACTGGGAGCATTATGCTTTTTGGATGCTTGAGGTACTCGATAACTTTACAGGACTTAGCAATCAAGCCGGCAAAGGCAACTTTACTCCTCGTCCTGACTTTCGGCCAATGACCAAGTTTGAGCGCCGCGGTATCGACCGTGATCATGGCGTATGGGATTTAATTTATACTAAAGACTAGCTGTCATCAGACTCTTTAAATTTATCATTTCGACTCCTATTTGAATACCCATAGCGACTGTTACCAACAGTCGCTTTTTTGCATTTTAGGCTACTCTATCGAAGGCTTAAGGCAAGATAGCTAAGAGCATTAGGATCTTTATTAAAAAATAGCTTAAATATAATAAATCCTAAATAAAAGAGTACGACTGTGATAGCGTGCCACTAGTACAAATTTTCCTTGCGTGCTGTATTCACAGAGGCTGCGCAAAATTCATCCTAGTGACACTGTATTTATTTTATAGTGGATCGATTATATAGTGCTGACTACATGTGAAACCTTGCACTTAGAGGAATCTAAGCCCTGTATAACGGAAAGTCGTTGCCTACTTTCATCGCAACTTCATAGCCGCTGCTTATTTTAAAATCTGCGCAAACATTGATAGTATAAGGGGTTACAGAGTTCTCCCCAGAAGCTGTGGATAACCCTGTGGATAACTAAGGGCTTGACAAGGATTTGACTCGATAGCTTAACGCTTTAGGTAAAATTGGTTACTTTTTATACAATTTATTTTGTCAAATAAATCAATGTCTTAAGATGTATTTAAAACAATAAAAATTTATTTCTAATTATTTTAAAATAAATTCAACAGCTTTCTATGTTTCACAGCGAGCAAAAATTTATTTTCTTTTTGCTGTGGACAACTGTATTTGCTATTGACAAATCTGTAGTTTTTCAAACTAAATAAGTTACGTTATCTGAACTTAAAATAAGCTAAACGAGCGATAGCAAAAACCTATAAAATTCTGAAAGTTATGCGACATCTATTGTCGCTTAGAGTGCGACAAACTCATTATTTGCCTTGGATTTTGTTATAATTACCTTATCTAATAAACGAACAAAAAGCTTATCCTTATAGGTCTCTTAGTTTTCAACTCTATCATTTGTTTAGCAATTTTAATAAAACTTTCATTAGCGGTTAGTCAACTAGGCGGCTAACCTACTGACAGTAACTCTCTAAACTTAATTTTACTGCTAAGCCTATTTTTTTTACTGTATAGTAAAGATAGATATCTAAATCATAGCCTTAACCGTTTCAACTATTTTAGGCTCATAAAAGCTATCCCTACTCATTTAGCAACTCCTATATCTTAAAACATACTTGTAAATCATTCATTACTGAAAGGAGTCCATTATGGACGACAACAAAGCTAAAGCACTCAAAGCGGCACTAGGACAAATCGAAAAGCAATTTGGTAAAAACACTATCATGCATCTCGGTGACGACTCCGTTGCTATGGATGTTGATGTGGTCTCGACAGGCTCTCTAGGCTTAGACATTGCTCTCGGAATCGGGGGCCTACCTAAAGGACGTATTATTGAGATCTACGGCCCTGAGAGCTCAGGTAAAACCACCATGACGCTACAAACGATCGCCCAATGCCAGAAGCAAGGCGGTACTTGTGCCTTTATCGATGCTGAGCATGCGCTTGATCCAGTTTATGCGCGTAAGCTAGGCATTAATACTGATGATTTGCTAATCTCGCAGCCTGATAATGGTGAGCAGGCACTTGAGATTACCGATATGTTAGTACGTTCAGGCGCTGTCGATATGATCGTTATTGACTCGGTCGCGGCTCTCACACCGCGTGCAGAGATTGAGGGTGAAATGGGCGACTCGCATATGGGTCTACAGGCACGCCTGATGAGTCAAGCGCTACGTAAGATTACTGGTAATGCTAAGCGCTCTAACTGTATGGTGGTGTTTATTAACCAGATCCGTATGAAAATTGGCGTCATGTTTGGTAGTCCAGAGACCACTACGGGCGGTAATGCACTGAAGTTTTATTCTTCTGTACGGATGGATATTCGCCGTATCGGTGCGGTCAAAAACGGTGATGACATCATCGGTAACCAAACTCGTGTTAAAGTCATCAAAAACAAAATGGCGCCGCCGTTTCGTCAAGCAGAGTTTGAGATTACTTATGGCGAAGGCACTAACCACTTAGCCGAAGTCATCGATCTTGGCGTTGAGATTGGCGCAGTAGGTAAAGCGGGCTCTTGGTATAGCTACGGCGATGAAAAGATTGGTCAAGGTAAAGCCAATTCTGTGATCTACTTAAAAGAAAATCCTGCTATCGCAGAAGAGATCGAAGCCAAGATTCGTGCCGAAAAGTTAGGGTCAGGGACTGACGAGCAACTCGGAGCTAATAATAAAGATATAGACGCCGGTCAGGACTTGGAAGCAACGCCCATGCAGTAATGGCTTAAGCGCAAAAAGCTACATGCTATTGAATATCTTATAGGTTAAAAATGCAGATTAAAACATTAGCCGAAATACTAGCCGAATCGGAGTCCGATTCGGCTAGCTCTGCTGCTAGCAGCAAACCAAAACGTCATAATAACAATAAAAGCTCAACTACCAGAAAAACCGAACTATTTAACCGCAGAAAAACAAAAAAAACACAGCGCACTAAGCTACAAAGCTCAGAGCCTTTTTCTGAGAGTAAGAGTAATATTGCGTCAATAGAGGACATTGATGCAGAGCTCTACGCTGATGACTTATCAAATACCCAACCTTTAACTCAGCCTTTATCAAAACATTCTAAGGCAAAATCTACAAAGCGTAAAAAGCGTAAAAAACGCTTTCATGCTGCGGCTACTTTTGTTGCTGAGCCTAGTGATACTCCAGTTTATGTGGCACCCGAAACTCAGACTATCCAGCAAATGTTAGCTGAGGTTAAAGGTAGTATTCATAAAGAGGGTTCGCAAGCTAATAATGAACACTCTAGCGATGCTAGCAAAAGTAACAATTATGTAGAAGACTTAACCACTAGCGACATTGACAACCTACCCTCAGCGCTCAAAGCCTACCTGCGCACCCCTGAACAAAAGCAAGCCGAGCTCGATGCTATCAAAGCTGAGAGCCGTTTGCGCTGGCTGGCTTTTTATTATTTGTCACGCCGAGAATACGGCAAAGCAGAGCTCAAACAAAAGCTAATCGATAAAGAACAAGATCCCGATAGCATAGATAAGCTACTCGATGAGTTTAGCGACAAAGGCTATCAAAGTGACTATCGCACTACGCTTATGCTCATTCGCGAAAATATCCGTAAAGGCCGCGGACGCCAGCGTATCAAGCAAGAGTTTTATAAAAAGAAAATAGCCATGCCGAGTAATATTGATGAGCTCATCGATATGGCAAATAGCGAATCTGAAGAGTTTCGCGAGTTCGTTGATAATGATGACAGCTTAGTTGAAGGTGTTGATTGGCTCAAATTAGCGGTAGAAGCTCGTACTAGAAAGTATGGCGACACTGTACCAGTGCAGCAAAAAGAAAAGGCTAAACAGCTAAGATTTTTGCAATATCGCGGTTTTAAAACGGATATCTGCTTTCAAGCACTCAACTATACCCTAGACACGCTAGACGAGCGCTTTTAGGGTGATATAAGTGGCAGACTCATATTGAATCATTACTTGAGCAGCTAAATCACTTTTAAATTCAAAAGGAGCCTCTACGGGTAGGGACTCCTTTTTTCGACGCTGTTTTTCAATCTTATGTAGCTTGATGACGTCTTATTTAAGAATGCTTATTTGAGAGTACCTACTTAAGAGTACCTAAGCGACTCGATAGTTGACCAATAATTTGATCGATTTCTTGATTCGCTTCTCTTTCATTATCCAAATTACCATTCGGTGTTAGCTGATTCATCACCTCAGGCAATAGCTCTGCCAATCCTTGTCGGACTTCGCTATCATTGGCTCCTGTTTGTGCCGCTACCTGCTGAATTTCATTTTCATCGAATAGACGGTTGATCTCATTAGGATCTAGATTATCATTTGGCTCGTTAGTACTCATCCAAGAGCGCGCTTGTGCCTCATGTCCCATACCAGTAATTTTTGATAGGGCGCCACTTAAGCCACCATTACGCTGTATCCAGCTCAGCACCATCGGCATCAGCGCTGCTATGAGCATGCCTTTACCACCGAAGCCGCCGCGGCTACGCTGACCACCGCCCAACACACTGCCTAAGATATCGCCAAGTCCACCTGAGCCAGAACTCATACCACCGCGCTGCGCCCCGCCTGTTAGACCACCTAATAGGTCATCTAGACCAAGACCATTATCTGCTTGACGACCATATTGCTGCGGATTATAGCCATCTCTGCTATTGGCCCCTGCCGAGCCGCCTAGTACACTACCCAATATATCGCCTAGACCGCCAGTACGGCGCGGGCTAGTGCGCTGATTGACCGGATTACGCTGCGCATCGTTTGGATCCATAGCACTACGCGCAACCTGCGAGACCAAACTCCCTAGTAAACTCATAACACTCTCCTTTTATAATCATTTTATAATCATCGAAACCTTTAATCAGTAGACCTTATGATAAATAAGTCTTAGCTGATTAAGCTTCTATGTTGATTAAGACTGCCAATATTTGGCTTACGATCAATATAACAAATCCCTTTCTATAGCTAGAAGGGTATTTTGTTATGGCTTGTATCGTCTAGTGTTTATAGAGCCGGTATTTGCTTAAAGCAGTTTGGCGCTTTAATCGTCTTTAGTAGCGCAATCGACACTGCTAGCTAAAATACACAGTTGTCGCCACTGTTCAGCGCTCACTTGATCGCGAAATATCGTCACCGTAAAGGAGCGCTGATAAGGCTCAGTTATAACAAGTGTTAAATGTATTAACCATGAAAACTGATGAGCTGTAGACAGCTTAGCTTGCCATAGCTCATCAGCGCGCCCCGTACGCATCAATAGCTGCCAACCTAAATCGACGCGCTTACTAACCAGAGGCTGACTGAGATGCATTAAGATAGGAGTGGATAAGGCTAAATAACTACTGACAGCAGCCGCTACCAGCAGAATTAGTACATACTGCCAAAGCCACAGCTTCGCTAGCCAAGCTAATAGAATAATAATAGCCGCCAAACTGCCATACAATAAGGTACGCAGATAGCTGGTAGGCTGAATAGGAGTATCAATCCGTAGCGATAGGCGTGACATGGACATCTAATTATCCAGTACGTTGAGTCCAGTACGTTGAGTAAAGCGGCAAGTTGTTTGCACCTATAAGGGTGTAAATGTATGCCTGCTACACTAAGTCCTTGCTATGACGCCAGGTCTTAATTTTATTCACTAACTCCCAAACCGCAGCGTCATCCGGCTGACTTTGATTGGTAAAATAATCTAGTAAATCAGGATCTTCATAAGTGAGCAACTCAGCAAAGGTGGCTTGCTCAGCAGCATCAGCCGTTAGATAAAGCTCTTTGACATAAGGATCAATATAAAAATCTAGCTCTTTGAGACCGCGACGGGCTTGATAGATAATACGGCGCTGCTCAGTGGTGGGCTCTGGTTGGGTAGTCATAGATAACTCTTTAGTCGTTAACAAGTGGTTGTTGCTGAAGCGGTTGTTAAGTATGTAATGCGTGTTTGATTTAAAATGAGCTGAGTTTATATTGGTGTCACACGAAATATTAAGCATCACTCACTTAAGCTAGTAAGCTATTATAGCCTGTAAGCTGCTGCCAAAGTGCTACGGCTTGCTGCATCATCGCTACATTATGAGTACGAATGATACCCGCGCCTTGTTGTAGCGCAAATAAACCCGCAGCAGTACTCACCATATCACGTTCGATAGCGGGTGAGTTTTGCACTGCTTCAATATTACTATGGTTGAGGACTTCTGCCAAAAAGCGCTTGCGTGAAATGCCAAACATCAGCGGCAGCTCTAAGCTTTGTAATTTTGCTAGTTGAGTCAACAACGCACAATGATGTTCGTAATTTTTGGCAAAACCAAACCCTGGATCAAGGATAATATTAGCACGTTTGACGCCAAGACTAGTCACTTCCTCTACCCGCGCTGCTAGCTCTGTCATAACCTCGCTCACGACATCATCGTATTGCGCCAAGCTGGTCATCGTAGTCGGTTCACCGCGCATATGCATCAGCATCACTGGTAGCTGCAACTTTGCGGCCATGGCAGCAGCACCCTCACGTTTTAGAGCGCGTACATCATTCCAAATATCTGCGCCAGCGGCGAATGCTGCTTCTATTACTTGTGGACTGCTAGTATCAATCGACAGCCATACCTCATCACCACAGTGTGCGCGAATGGCTTTGACTACAGGTACGACACGTTCAACCTCTGTACTGGTCGCTACCGTTTCAGCGTTCGGACGCGTAGATTCACCTCCGATATCTATAATAGCCGCGCCAGCTGCTATCATCTCTATCGCATGATTTAGGGCGCTGTCTATAGCATTAAACTGGCCCCCATCAGAAAACGAATCTGGGGTCACATTCAAAATACCCATAATCTGCGGCTTCGACAAGTCTAAAGTTTTATCATGTACGCTGATACTATAAGCAGGTAAAGGCTGAAACAATGGCATAATCAATCCCATATAGATAAAAATTTACAGATAAAGCATCATTAATTTTTAGCTTATCATATCAGTAAAATAGCGCTAAACCTAAAATCTCTTAACGCGTTTGGCTGCTAACACTAAGCCTAGACATTTTCTTAAGGGTATCAGATCACTATTCAATAAAAGCTCAAAATTTTAACCAAAAAAAGCCCTTTATAAAAAAGGGCTTTTCATAATTAATTAGTATTCATCAAAGGCATTATCGACGCTACATCGCTGGTAGAGGTGGCGGAATAGTACCTTCAGGCTTGCCTCTATCCTTCGATAAATTAACTTCGTTATGCTGATAAATCTTCGGTGGACGTGGATCTTCACCGGCTAAGATATCTTGCAACTGATCGCGGTCAATCGTTTCCCACTTCATAAGCGCGTCTACCATCGCATGCATCTTATCTTGGTTAGCCTCAATCAGTTCGCGAGCGATATCATATTGTTCTTCTAGCATCCGGCGTACTTCGTCATCAACCTTTTGCTGCGTGGCTTCAGAAATCGTCCGACCACCGCCGCCGAAGTAACCTTGCGAGCTATCATCATCTTCGTAGACCATGATACCTAGCGCATCTGACATACCATACTTAGTCACCATCGCTCGTGCCATCTTAGTCGCACGTTCGAAGTCGTTAGAAGCGCCAGTCGACATCTGATCGATAAACACTTCTTCTGCGATACGGCCACCGAATAAGATAGCGATATCATTGAGCATTTTTGACTTATACATACTCGTCTGATCATGCTCAGGCAACTGCCAAGTGACCCCTAGAGCGAAACCGCGCGGCATAATCGTTACCTTATGCACCGGATCGGTACCCGGTAGTAATTCAGCGACTAAGGCATGGCCTGACTCATGATAAGCCGTGGCACGGCGTTCTTCTTCACGGATTACCATCGATTTGCGTTCAGGACCCATATATAGCTTATCTTTAGCGTCTTCAAAGTCATTCATATCGACGCTACGCTTATTGCGGCGCGCGGCAAATAGTGCGGCCTCGTTGACAAGATTAGCCAGCTGAGCACCGGTGAAGCCAGGTGTACCACGAGCCAAAGCACGCGCATCCACACTAATAGTATTTGGTAGTTTTTTGAGATGCACTTTTAGGATTTGCTCACGGCCTTTGATATCTGGTAAGCCAACTTGCACCTGACGGTCAAAACGGCCGGGACGCAATAGCGCTTTATCTAGCACATCAGCACGGTTAGTCGCGGCGATAACAATCACCCCTTCATTACCTTCAAAGCCATCCATCTCAACGAGCAATTGGTTAAGGGTCTGCTCGCGTTCATCATTACCGCCGCCCATACCTGAGCCACGGTGACGACCGACCGCATCGATCTCATCAATGAAGATAATACAAGGCGCACTTTTCTTTGCTTGCTCAAACATATCACGAACACGCGAAGCACCGACACCAACGAACATCTCAACGAAATCAGAACCTGAGATTGAGAAGAACGGTACTTTAGCTTCACCAGCGATAGCTCGGGCTAGCAAGGTTTTACCAGTACCTGGAGGACCGACCATCAAGATACCACGAGGAATAGTCGCACCAAGCTTAGTGAACTTATCAGGGTCCCGTAAAAACTCGACCACTTCTACCACTTCTTCTTTCGCTTCTTCACAGCCAGCGACGTCGGTGAAATTAACCTTAATCTGATCTTCACTCAGCATTTTCGCTTTTGACTTACCAAAGCTCATAGGGCCGCCGCCTTTACCGCCAGCGCCACCTTGCATATTGCGCATGAAGAATAAGAAGAGACCTATGATCAACAGAATTGGGAAACTGGCAATCAGTAGCTGCATCAGTATGCTTTGGCGTTTTGGTGCTGTGCCTTCAACTTCGACCTGATTTTCACGTAGCATTGGCATTAACTGCTCATCAGCCACGGCAGGTCTAATAGTCTCAAACGTTGAGCCATTTTTCTTCTCACCAGTGATTTGTTCACCGTCGATCTCAACGCTAGCTACTTGATTTTCTGACACTGCGGTCACAAACTCAGAGTAGTTAAGGTTATCCGGCTCAGATGATTGATCAAAGCCGCTAAACACTAGCACTAGAACGCCGATTACCACCAGCCACAATAAGGTATTTTTTACCATGTCGCTCACAAGCTTTCCCATCCCTACTTATTGGTGTGTCAACTCGACACGTGACGCCTTCAAAGCGTTAACCCATTATTTATTTCAGTCTTTATGTTGACTATATATAGTATATGGTGACTAAACGCCACGATTAAAAGATAAAAACCAATATAAATAAACAGTTATTCTTAGACGACTTCATTTTAATGATTGCTTAAAACAAAGCTAATATACCACGATATATGGTTTTAATCGGTACAATTCAACCACTAGATATCATTTTTCAGTTAACTATTGTAGCAAGCCTAGCCGCGCTTTAACCCTATTAAAAACTATCTAATCGCTATCCAAAACATCTCTTTTGAGCGTGGTCTGGAAGCGGCGGGTTTAATACTGCGAACCTTACTAAAGTCACTTTGCATTTGCTGCCTGAGCTCTTGTGTGCCCTCGCCTTGGAATACTTTCATAATTAGCGCGCCGCCTTTGGGTAGCGTCGCCAATGCAAAATCTACTGCAAGCTCGCACAGATACATCATACGTGGCTGATCAACAGCGCTGTTACCAGCGGTATTGGGAGCCATATCAGACAAGACTACATCAACTTGGCTATCGCCGACTTTCGCCATGATAGCGTCAAAAACCTCAGCTTCGCGAAAATCACCTTGAACAAAGGTGACATCAGCTAAAGCATCCATCGGTAAAATGTCAGAAGCTATCAACGTACCAGTGTCGCCTACCAGTCTGCTTGCTACCTGCGACCAGCTACCAGGAGCACTGCCCAAATCAACTACGGTCATACCTTTAGTAATAATTTGAGTTTTCTCATTAATCTCTAGCAGTTTGTAAGCTGCGCGGGCACGATAGCCCTCTTTTTGCGCTTGCTTCACATAATGGTCATCGAGATGCTCTTTCATCCAAGCACGGCTACTTTTTGAGAGTTTTTTATTTTCGATACGGGTAGCCAAGATGCTTGCTCCTATACTGACAACGATGACCTAATGACAACAAGCTGTTTAAAAACCAGTTTTAGCATCGTTTTCTTTTATTGATTCAATCTTATGAAATATAGCTTATTAAAGTTAACATTATAATGCTGTTTTGTTTGCTAGCTATATCAACCGAAGCCACGCGTCTCTATATTGCAGCAACACCCTCAGTTTAACATTTCCCTCACTTAAAATCGTCCAAAATCCTGACGAATTCAAGCAAGATAGACTTATATTGCTTATAATACCCATTAAATTTTTTGATGATATTGTCTGTAGTGTCTCAGGATGCTCTGTCGCTGATACAGGCACTAAAACTCATTTACATCGATATAAGGAATGTTATGCAACTTGATAATGAAACAATCAAACGTCTAAAGAGCATTGGCCACGAGCTCAAGCCTATCGTCATGATCGGTAATAAAGGCATCACCCCTGCTATTAGCGAAGAGATCGATAGAGCTTTAACCGATCACGAGTTGATTAAGGTGAAACTGCCAGCAGGTAGTAAGCATGAGCGTGATATTGTTAGCACCGAGATTGCGACTACAGCGAATGCGAATGTTATTCACACTATCGGCCGTATGGCGCTGTTATTGCGCCAAAACCCAAACGCCAATCCTAAGCTGTCAAACTTGGCACGTCATGCTAATTAACCGATAGCCACTACTGACTTTATAGTAGAAGGTTAGCTTATAATAAAAGCCGCAGCTTATAGACTTGCGGCTTTTGTCATTTTTACTCTTCTACTTTTGCCATCTTTTTACTGACCGCTTAGCCAGTTTTAAGCGTTTAACCTATTAACTGTAAGGCAATCCCTAACATGAATCAGACTTTTATCCTTAAGCTTGCAAGCGATAGTTTGATAAGCGATGCTCAAAAAATCGGCGTGCCCGCTACGCGGTTACAGCAAATTGCAGTTAAGGTGACAGCTAGCATTGCAGATTTGGCTAATACTGATAGTGATGATTTAAACGCAAAGACTAGCGCAGTCAATACCAGCTTAAATCTCAGCTATGAGATTAAGCTACCTTCTATACCTTTACTTGAGCAGCTGCAGTGGCCACTGTGGAGTAAAGATAAGGTTGGCTTTGAAGATTACTTATGGGAGCAAACTTGCCTAGAATGCTTTATAACCAATAACCCGGCAAGCTATGTTGAGATCAACGCCAGTCCAGACGGTCAGTACGCTGTCTATCAGTTTACAGACTACCGTACCCCTGCTACGCTGCCACCCACTCCTTTATTAATAAAAGATAGCCAAGGTCCTGTTCGTATTCAATGGCACGATACCGCATTGACAAGTAGCGATATCTTAACCAAACAGCGCCGAGTCTCAATCTCATTAGATAAGCTGCCCTACCCTATATTAAACCCCGACTCTACTGCCTTGATACATCCTTGCGTCATTCTTTATTTTAATGAGATTCCGCTTTATTTTGCACCCTATCATGCCTCTCCAGCTGATTTTCATCAGCGTAAGCATTGGTCAATGCTGCAGTTTGGTAAACAGTTATGGAGTAGCAAAACTAAAAAGTAGCATCCCTAAAAGTTGCGAGGACTTATAGGCGTAGCATTAGATGTACCATAAAAAACCCAGTAATGTCATTGAGATCATTACTGGGTTTATTTGCTTAACTGACGACAGTTAGATCATAACTAACTATGGCAAGTGCTGAAGCATTTACTCGTCAGCCATCGCTAAGTAGATACCACGGTTTGAGGCATCATCAACATATTGCGAATCGCGCCAAGTCGTATACTCGTGGACACCACTATAAGGGCTGATACCGTTTTGACGGAAATCAGATACCCAGCCATTACCATCAAAAATTTGGATATGGCCGTGTGGGCGTCTTGATGAGCGGTTAAAGACGACGACATCACCAACTTGCGGCTGCATGTTGTTGCTGATCTTAGTAAAACCTGCGTTAGCTAAAGTACCACGCGTAGCATACTGATAAGCAGATGGATTAGGTGTGAACTCGTAACCGGCAGATTGTAGCGCTTTACGGACATAACGGGCGCAGTAACCGGTACTTCTAGCGTGCGCTGCTCTTGCCGCACGTGCTGCAGCGATAGCAGGCGCTGAATTGCTATCAGGGATATTACTGCGGATTTGCTGTTGTCTCTCGTAAGATAAACGGCTAGTTAGCGACGCTAACTGATATTCTTTTTGCTTGGCATGAGCGCTTAAGTTATCAATAGCTTGACTGATTTCGTCATTGCTAAAAACATGAGCGCCACTGTTGGTGCTGTAGATGTTCTGGCTAGAACCGTAGTTCGAAGCAGCAGAGATATTAGTGATGGTATGAGTCAAGGTATTATTTGATTGAAAGGTCGTTTCGGCAGCACCACTTGTTTGTGCTATGCCCATTCCCAGTACTGACAAAATTAATAAAGCTTGTTTCATAAATTTACTACCTATTGTTAATACAAGATCGCTCGTCATCCATAACGAAGCATCAATTAATTTAGAGGATATAACCATCAAACAATCATGATAAAATCCTAGGTGTAGCAGCTAACCCTCTAGTCTTAAGCGCCCGACACTAGCATCATTACTAGTTCTGTCATCCGCCTCGTAGATTGTCCGCTTCAACCTTATATCTAGCAATGAGCAATACGATGTCAAAAAAACAGCCCAATCGACTTGCCCGGCTTATCGATCATCAAGCATTTGCTGGTAGTGCGCTACCTCGAAGCTTGAGCGATAATATTCGTGTTTTTACACAAGCAACCACTGAGATAAAAAAACTATTGGTAGATTGTCTACCAGAAGAGATTCTTAATACCTGCTGGGTTGTCGGTCTGACTAACGAGCAACTCACACTCAGTGTAGGTTCAGTAACTGCTGCTAATCACATTCGCTATTTACAAAATGCTTACTTATCGGTCTTAACAGAGCAGTCGATTACATTTCAACAACTCAAGCAAATCAACGTCGTGGTAGCTCATACCGCCGCCCATAGTTCTAAAGTTTCAGAAAAATCAGCGGTCTCAAAATCCAATCAAACCAATGTGCATCAGGCTCTTAGCCAAAACACAAAGCGGACTATATCACAGGCAGCAGAGCATGTCACCACAGATAAAAAGCTGCAAAAAGCGCTTTTACGGCTGATAAATGACTAAAAATCCGTAGCTCACACTGTAAACTTATGTAAAAAATGCTCTGAAAAATAGTCCATGCTGAGTCATTATCCAAAAAATTTCGCACAAAAAAAAACGTACAATGAAGATTGTCTTTAACTTGACATCATCATTGTACGTTTTTTTATAGCTGTTAGCTTTTATACTACCTAAGTTTCAGCGATTTTATTTAACTCTAACACTCTAATATAGTCAAAATTATGAATGTTTTACTTCGTAAACTATGTAATATTGCGTAAATGTTGCGATACATCCTGTATGTTCGTGTATTTATCCTTCAACGACTAACCCAGAAAGAGGCAAATATTCGATAGGACAAGTTACATTGTCATCAAATGTTACAATTTCAAAGTTATTTGAGTCAGATAAAATCTCACGAACCAAGAGATTGTTTAGCGCATGACCGGATTTGTAGGCACTAAACCGGCCTAAAATAGGATAACCGATCAGATATAAGTCGCCTAATGCATCTAATATTTTATGACGGACAAATTCATCGTTAAAGCGTAGGCCTTCAGCATTTAGCACTCTTGCCTCATCGATAACAATAGCATTGTCCATGTTGCCGCCTAAAGCGAGGTTGTTTTTGCGCAGTGCTTCGATATCCTTCATAAAACCGAAAGTGCGCGCTTCGCTTAACTGCTCAATAAAGTTATGAGTAGAGAGGTGGAACTGGGCATGTTGAAAGTCTTTGTCAAAGGCAGGATGATCAAAGTCAATCTCAAAATTCATCTCAAAGCCATTATAAGGACGAAGCTCAGCCCATTTATCATCGACCTTAACTCGTACTGGTCTGACGACTTTTAGAAACTTCTTAGCCGCTTCTTGCTCTTCAAAGCCAGCTTGCAGTAATAAGCCTACAAAAGGCGCAGCGCTACCGTCCATAATAGGAATCTCACTGGCGGAGACTCGTATCAGTAAATTATCCACACCAAGGCCCGCAATAGCGCTTAGCAAGTGCTCAACGGTACCTACGCGCGTACCCCCAAACACTAAATTAGAAGACATCATCGTGTCTTGCACTAGAAAGGCGCTAGCTGGAATCGGTGCTGAGCCTAGTATATCGGAACGCTCAAAAACAATACCAGTGTCAATAGGCTGTGGATGAAACTCGAGATCCACTGGCTGACCACTATGTAAGCCGATACCAGTGACTGCTAAGGCTGTTTTTATAGTTCTTTGATTCATGGCTGTAATCCCACATATTTTGTTACAATTACCCTAGTGTACCATTACTACCCCTTAATTCGCTATAGTCAAAAAATACTAATTTGCATATTTAAGCTATTAATAATACTTATCACTATAGTTTTTTAAACTATATTTATTCATCATAGAGTGGCTGAGCGTAGAGCAGATAGGGAGTACAGCTCTAACATAGATAATAAACAACCTGCTCTAAACCCTTATTTTTACTCAGTAATTCTAAATATTCATAACAAATTTTTAACGTTTCCCCTTAATAATAAAATATAACTTTGTGATTTATTCATGCTATTAGCTATTTTTTAAGCAAAAAAAACCAGCGTTCATACGCTGGTTCCTTTTTACTGACCTAAATAAATAACTAGAGTGTGTTATTTGTTCTGCTGACGCTTTAGGTAGTCTTGGATACTGTTAGTCTTAGTTTGCGGCTGCTCTTGCGGCGCGGTACGAGGCGCGCTGTCTTGGTATTGCTGCGCTTGGGTTTGTTTTTGACTGTTTAAAGCGCTCGTATGCAAGCTTGGGTCTACTGATTGAGTGCTAGTTACAGAAGGCACTGGCACTTCAGGAATATCTTCATTCAAAGTCAGACCGGTTGCGATAACGGTAACATGCAAGTCATCACCCATCTTCTCATCGATGACCGAACCATAAAAGATATTGGCGTCGTCGTTATCAGTGATACCTTCGACGATTTCACTGATTTGACTGAACTCGTCTAAAGATAGCGATTCAGAGGAGATGACATTGACCAACAGACCTTTCGCATTTTCTAAACGTAAATCGTCAAGTAGTGGTGATTTAATCGCTTTTTCAGTGGCTTGACGCGCACGGTCATCGCCGCTAGCACGACCGATACCCATCATCGCATGGCCTTTAGCGGTCATCGCTGTACGAATATCATTGAAGTCAATGTTGATAAGCCCTTCACGAGCGATAGTTTCAGCAATACCTTGCACCGCATGTAATAGAACATCATCCGCTTTTTTGAAAGCGTCTTGCATTGAGATATTACCGTAGATACTCATCAGCTTATCATTGGGGATAGTAATGATAGAGTCCACAAAATTAGTGAGCTGCTCGATGCCTGCTTTGGCCGCTTTGATGCGCTTGCCCCCTTCAAATTTAAAGGGCGTTGTGACTACAGCGACAGTCAGCACCTCTAACTCTTTGGCAATACGGGCGACAACTGGAGCAGCGCCTGTACCTGTACCACCGCCCATACCGGCAGTAATAAATACCATATCAGAGTTCTCTAGCATCTCACGGATCGCTTCTTCTTCACTTTCAGCTGCCTCACGTCCGACTTCTGGATTAGCGCCAGCACCTAGGCCGCGATTAGTCTTGGCGCCTAGCTGTAGCTTATTAGGAGCGGTTAGACGATCCAGCGCTTGTCTATCGGTATTGGCGCAGACAAAAGTGACGCCTCTGATACCTTGCTGTACCATATGCTCCACTGCATTACCGCCACCGCCGCCTACCCCAAATACGGTGAAGCGCGCTTGGCCATTGTCTTGAACTTGACTATCATCTGGCATAGTATATTTTGACATAAAAAGGGTTCTCCAGTTGCAAATAGCGTAAGGGTCGACATGGCATAGTGCAGGCAGGTTCTGTCATATCGACTGACTATATATAAATGTATTTAAATAAAATGAGTATAAGTATATCTTAGTTTAGTTTTCAAACTATCTTTTCAAACTATCACAGTATCTTTTTAAAAACGTTTGTAAAACGCTGACCGACTCTTTGGAAGGTGCCTTTTACTCGGCTTTCTTGAATAGCTTCGGGCTCGCTTTGTTCACTATGACGAAACTGCTCGCTCTGACTGTATAATAAAGCCCCAAAAGCCGTATGATAAGCTCGATCATTAATCTGTGTGTTGAGCTGCTTAAAGGTATCTTCATTGTCAAAATGGTTAAAAGCGCTGATTGCCGGATGAGTATTACTCATGACGACTGGCATTTTTAATAATTTTTTAGCAAAAGGCACCATACCTTTAATCGTACTACCACCGCCTGTCAAGACGATGCCGCGATCGATAAAACCTATCAAATCTGCGTCATGCAGCTGACGCGCTACTTCGGTAAATATCTGAATAAACCGTGCCTCAATAATACGGGCTAAATTGTAAATGCCGATATTGATCTCATCATTTGAGCCTTGTGGCTTAAACAAAAAGAAGGCACTAGGGTCTATGCTATTGGTATCGACTGTGCCATGGGACTTTTTGAGTCTCTCAGCTTCTATCATCGAGATACCCACATCGGCTGAGATATCCATAGTCACTTCATGACTACCGCTAGCGATACAATGGGTAAAGATAAGCTTGTTTTCTTTATAAACACAAATACTTGTGGTACTTGCCCCGATATTGACCAAACAGACGCCCTGCTGACGCTCCTCACTCATCAAGCTGTACTCTGCACTAGTGACAGCATCAAAGACGATATGGTCGATACCCACATCGCAGCTTTGCAATAGTTTTTGAATATTTTGGCGACTGGCCACTGGCATCATCATCATGTGATAAAGAACAGTGATATTTTTGGCAATCATTTCGATAGCATCATCGACCATAGTATCCGTATCGTCGACATAGATACCTTGCTGACAGCAGTGCATAAGATAATAATCAGAAGGCAAGTCTTTAGTTTTTGCGTTAGACAATGCCTGTACCATGTCTTTAGCCAGCACTACCTCTTCTTCAACAGCGACCTGTCCGGTACTATTTTTACTGAGTAACTCAGGGGTCGCTAAAGTCAGCCAGACGCTATGCACACGGCAATTTGCCGTATCTTCTGCTTCTTGAATGGCTTGTTTTATCGCACCTTGCAGACGTTCGCGGTGCTTGATTCGACCTTGATAGAAGTCATTGTTTTTGACTTGACCGACACCCATGATACGGATGTCTTTTGCAGAGACGACACTACCAATCACAGCATAAACTGCAGTGGCACTTAGATGGACAACAACGAGGTTTTCAGTATTTTTCATGTTACCAGACAAATTATCGCTAATCAGGGAACGGTTTAACATCCCCATTAATCATTAAAAAGTACTTGCGAAGCAATCTATCTAACGAGTTTCGTTAAATTATCCTTTAGAAAACTCTAAAGTAAAGATCCATTTCACAAAGATGAATAAAATATAAGCTAAAGAGTCGCTGCACTGTCAGTGCTAACCGTATCAGTCTCTTCTTTCACATTCCACGCTATAGTGAAGCCGTTTTTGTAACGCAGATCTATCGACTGCATCTCATTACGACGATCATGCAATTGCGCGGCCAATAATTGGCTCAGACTCAGTAACTTCTGAGCGGTATTTTCATTATCTACAATCACTCGTAAGCCATTATCAAAACGAACCAACCACGTCATACGCGGGGTCAAAATAATATCTTCGACTTGCATCTCAAGCGGCGAATACCAATCGTTGATCTGCTGCATTTGCTGCATGATGACCGGTGCTTGCTCGACAGCGCCTTGTAAAGTTGCAAACTGAGGTTGGCGCAAGTCGTTGCTATCAACAGGTACAAATACCTCGCCTTTAGCATCTACTAGTCGCTCAGTACCAAAATTAGCAATAGCTTGTTTTGGCAGCGCAGTAATAACAATTCCGCGTTGCCAATCACGAGTCACACTCACCTGATCAACCCAAGCGAGTCTCATTGCGATATCACGTAAAGACTGCAAATCATTGGTAAAAAAGCTACTAACGGTTTGCTGACTCATCGTTTGTTGCAAGCTTTGATACTGAACCGGGCTCAGACCTTGAGAGCTGACCTGTATAGTAGCAGGCGGCGCGTCACGTAAAGCCTTAGCACCCATACCTAATATTAATAATAATAGAGCAACTACGATAGCCGTAAAAAAATACTTAGCCGAATTCGGGAGTGGTAAGCTTCGTTTCGGACGATCCGGTTTACTATTCATGAGCTCAGCCACATCATCGACAGTTTGAGCCATAATTTCATCCGTCCCTATACTCGATTAATTTTACACTTAATATGTACTAAATTTACTAAATACTGAAGCTACGAGCTGCAATAGTCCGTTCATTTATAAAGCTGTTTTTAAAAGTACGGTTAGTGGCCGCTTGACTGAGTGCTGCTAAGGTTAAGATACGACAATCCTAGCAAAAACAACACAATCACTGCAATATTAACGTATTTTCTAGCTAAACAATAGCTTAACCCGAGTTGTGATTGATGAATTTACACAAGTTTACACTAAGCTATGCTATAGCAAGCTTAGACCGGGTTGTTGCCCATCATTCGTTTAAATTAAATGGAGCCTACAAAGCTACAAAGTCTGCGATAAAATATGCCAACACAAGCTATCAAAATCCATACCACGCGCTTTAGCAGCCATAGGCACTAAGCTATGACTGGTCATACCTGGTACCGTATTGATTTCAAGTAACCAAAAACTGCCGTTATTATCCTGCATAGCGTCGATACGCCCCCAGCCTTTGGCATCTACCGCTCGAAAAGCGGCTAAGCTTAGCTCTTGTAAGTGCTGCTCATCACTAGCGCTCAGACCGCAAGGAATATAGTAGCTGGTATCATTGCGATTGTATTTGGCTTCAAAATCATAAAAGTTGCTAATATCAGCAGGCTCTAAGCGAATGATCGGATAAGCTTCATCATCAACGATAACGATGGTGAATTCGCGTCCGGTAATCCAGCGCTCAGCCATCACCGCATCCCCGCACTGTACCGCAGTGGCATAGGCAGCTGGTAGCTCATCTAAATGATTGACCTTAGTCATACCAATGCTAGAGCCTTCGTGTACTGGTTTGATGATCAAAGGCAGGCCAAGCATATTGACCACTTGTTGCCAGTCAGTATCCGCGGTCAGTAATGAAAACGGCGCTGTTGACAGACCACAGCCCTGCCACAGCTGCTTAGTACGCACCTTATCCATGCCAAGCGCCGAAGCCAATACGCCAGAACCTGTTTGTGGAATATCCAACCACTGCAAGACGCCTTGTAATAACCCATCTTCACCGCCGCGACCATGTAGGACATTAAACACACGATCATAAGCACGCAGCTCAGTGATGTCTTGATCTTTTGGATCGAAATGCTCGGCATCAACACCCTGATTTTGTAGCGCTTGTAATACTGCTGCACCACTATCTAAAGAGACCGTACGCTCATTACTGTTGCCGCCATATACCACCGCAACTTTGCCAAACACACTAGCGTCTTTGACTAGCGGAGCAGCGCTCAAAGCTTGGTCATTATTGGCTTGTTCCTGAGCAAACGCTTGCTTATCATTGGCCTCTTGCTCGCTCTGAGCTGCCACTAATGCCGGCTCTGGATTTTCTATATTGGCTTTATGAATGTGCTCGTTGCTGTCTTGCGAGAGGCTTTGACTATCTTGGTGATTCATATATAAATTCCTAACGTTCTTTTGAATGCTCAGCGAGGCGCTCTATGGTGGTAGGGCCGACCAGTTCAATGACTATTTTAAATACAAATTATTAGCAGCCAATTCAACCGCAATTTGCCCAACATTACCCGCTCCCTGAGTGATAAGCATATCGTTAGCTTTTAGCAGACGCTGCATCACCGGCGCTATATTATCCTTATCAACGATGGTCGGCTCCACTTCACCGCGCAGACGAATACTTCGGGCGAGCGACTTGGTATCCGCGCCATTAATATGGTTTTCACCTGCAGAATATACGTCTAATAGCAATAACTCATCGACGCTAGAGAGCACTTCGACAAAATCATCAAAACAGTCGCGAGTACGGCTGTAACGATGCGGCTGGAACATCATTACCAAACGGCGCTCAGGGAAGCTTTGGCGAGCGGCTTTGATTGTAGCGTCGACTTCTTTTGGATGATGACCGTAATCATCAATCAACAACACATCACCCTCATCAAGCGCGACCGCTTCATGCTGCTCAAAACGACGTCCAACACCAGCGAACTTCTGCAAAGCGCGAGTGATGGCTTCATCATCTACGCCCTCATCGGTAGCCATAGTGATAGCGGCAAGCGCGTTATATACATTATGAATCCCTGGAATGTTAAGGGTTAAACGCAGCGGCTCATGATCGCGGCGTAATACGGTAAAATGGGTCTTGGTTCCTTCCGCTACTACATCGATCGCTTGTACATCGTTAAAAGGCTCAAGTCCAAAAGTCAGTACCGGACGGCCAATATCATCAATCATGGCATAGAGCTCAGCATCATCACCGCAAACCACTGCTAAGCCATAAAAAGGCATGTTCTGTAAAAACTGAATGTAGGCGGCTTTTAATTTGTCGAAGCTATTTTCATAGGTTTCCATATGGTCTTGGTCGATATTGGTAACAATAGCGGACATCGGATGTAGCGTCAAAAATGAAGCATCAGACTCATCCGCTTCAGCAATCAAAAAGCGACTACTACCAAGCGCGGCGTTCTTGCCCGACGCGTTGAGCTTACCACCGATCACATAAGTAGGGTCTAGCTGTCCCTCTGCCATCATCATCGTCAGTAGACTGGTCGTCGTGGTTTTGCCATGCGCGCCTGCCACAGCGATACCATGACGATAGCGCATAAGCTCACCAAGCATATCGGCGCGGCGTACCACAGGCAGACGGGCTTTTAGCGCCGCTTCGATCTCAGGATTGCTACGATCAATAGCCGATGAGACCACAATCACATCAGCATTAGAGATGTTTTTTGAGTCATGGCCAATAAATATCTCGATGCCAATACTCGCTAAACGCTGAGTCACCAGGCTGTCGTTAATGTCAGAACCGCTGACTTGATAGCCTTGATTATGCATCACCTCAGCGATACCGCACATCCCTGAGCCGCCAATACCAACAAAATGCAAATGCTGAATACGGCGCATCTCTGGAATCTCAATCAGGCGTTTGGGTAGGTCTTTAGTAGAGGTAGGCATAAAAGGGTCTCGATAGAAAAAGTAAATATATAAATATAAAAGGCTAAAAGACAGAAATAAAAAATAGTCGCAAGGCTAGACCACTTACAACGACTGCCAAATGATATCAGCCACTTGCTCAGTAGCACTACGGTTGGCAAGCGCATGGCCTTTTTGTGCCATCTCTAGACAGTCAGCACGGTTAAGAACGCTTAGCTCATTGCTTAGACGCTCAGGCGTCAGCTCAGACTGCGGCAATAAAATAGCGGCGCCATGATCGGTTAAAGTACGCGCATTGGCGGTCTGATGGTCATCGACAGCATGGGGCAATGGTACAAATATAGCTGGAATGCCAACGTTTTGAATCTCAGTCACCGTAAGGGCTCCTGCGCGGCAAACGATGACATCCGCCCAATTATAAGCGGCAGCCATATCATCGATAAACGGCTGAACTTGCGTGCTATGACGGCTCAAATCTTCATTATCGTAAGCCGTTTGGGTGGCTGACTCGTTATTACGTCCACATTGATGGCGCACCGTAAAAGGCCTATCTATCAAAGCCAAGGCTTTAGGGACATTATCATTAAGCACTTGCGCACCCAAAGAGCCGCCAACGACTAGCAAGCGTAGCGGCGAATCGTCATTAACGTTATAACGCTCTGTAGGAGCCGCCACCCCAGTAATCGTATTGCGTACCGGATTACCTACGGTTTCAAGCTTGGCATCTTGCTGAGTATCGGCAAAAGTACCCTCAAAAGCTTGCAACACTTTAGTCGCCATCTTGGCAAGATAACGATTACTCATACCAGCAATGGCGTTTTGCTCATGAATAATAAGCGGCGTACCAGTCATACGCGCCGCGATACCACCAGGAGCAGTCACATAACCACCAAAACCCACGACCATATCGATCTGATTACTACGAATCACTTTCATCGCCGCCATCGTCGCTGATAATAGAGTCACGGGTAGCTTCAATAAGCGCCCGATACCTTTGCCGCGCAGCCCCTGCATATCAATAGCATGAAACGGATAACCAAGCGGCTCAACCAATCCATTTTCCATACCCTTTGGCGTACCTAGCCAGTGGATAACGGCGCCGCGCTGAGTCAACTCTTCGCTTACCGCAAGCGCTGGAAACACATGCCCGCCGGTACCAGCAGCCATCATCAATATATGCGGAGTCTTCATGCACGCCTGCCTATCTTTTTTGGTAATGTCTATAAAGCTACAACAGTAGCTGACTAAAATTTGCCTAGTATAGAGGAAATCGCTCGCTCATATATAGTACTTTTTCTCACTAAAATAGCTTACTTTGATCTCTTATGATCTAGGCTTGATTTCGTTATTAGGCTATTAGTTTTTGTTCTATCGCCACGATAAAATCGGTGCCGATATCGGTGCCGCATTGATCGTCGATCTCGCGTACACAAGTTGGGCTTGTGACATTAATCTCAGTGATACGCCCGCCTATTAAATCTAAGCCGACAAACATCAGTCCTTTTTCTTTGACGATAGGCGCAACCGCTAGCGCCACTTCGCGCTCGGTGTCAGTCAGCGGCATCGCCACACCGCTACCGCCAGCGGCTAGGTTACCGCGAGTCTCGCCTTTGACCGGAATACGCGCTAAGCAATAATCGACCACCTCGCCGTCAACGATAAGTACGCGCTTATCGCCTTCCTTGATCTCCGGTAAATAACGCTGCGCCATAATAGGTAGGGTCTCAAGCTCCGTTAGTATCTCAAGGGTAACACCAATATTAGCGCTGTCAGCGGTGAGACGAAAGATGCCGGTGCCGCCCATGCCGTCTAAAGGCTTGACGATGACGTCTTGCTGTTCAGTGATAAACTTACGAATATGGGCTTGTTTGCTCGTGACAATCGTTGGGCTCATATACTCGCTGAACCATGTGGCAAATAGCTTTTCATTACAATCGCGAATCGCTTTTGGATCGTTGACGACTAACACGCCAGCCGCTTTGGCATGATCGAGCATATAAGTGGCGTAAACAAAACGCATATCAAACGGCGGATCTTTACGCATTAAGATGACATCATAATCACTAACCGAAGCTGTCGTCTTCTCGCCTAAATTATAAAAGCGCTCAGGATCTCGGTAAACCGTGACTGGCTGCGAGTCTATCATCAGCTGACCGCGATCTAACCATAAGTCATGAATCTGACAATAGCCTAATGTATGGCCGCGATCTTGCGCCGCCCACATCATCGCAAGACTGGTGTCTTTTTTATAATTGACAAGTTCAATAGGGTCCATGATAACTAGTATATTTAAAGGTTTTGCAGCTGTTTGATTTTTCATATTCATAATAGGGCTCACTATTTTTATTATTGTTTAGATAAGAATTCTCTTAAACTGAGGTGCAAATGCTAGACTCCGTATTGCTCACGGTAATGCTGCATTTTTGCTAATTGCTGAGCATCTTTATACTGGCTATTTTGTGCATCATGGTCATCGGCTAGATAACCGATCAAATCATCAATATCAACTAAAGCCCGTACCGGTACTTGCAAATTCGCTGCTAACTCCTGAATAGCGGACTGCTCATTTTGGCCTTTTTCTTTACGGTCTAGGGCGACAAGGATACCAGCAACGCTAGCGCCTGCCTGCTGCAAAATCTCTATCACTTCTCGCATTGCCGTGCCGGCGGTAATCACATCATCGAGAATCCAAACGGCTTTGCCCTCAACATCAGCGCCGACTAAATTGCCGCCTTCGCCATGGGTTTTGACCTCTTTGCGATTATAGCCCCAATCCGCGTTGATACCATGATGCAGCCACAAAGCTTGGGCGGTCGCTGCTACAAAAGGAATGCCTTTATAGGCCGCGCCAAAAATAACTAGCGTGTCATCGCTGGTACTTGAGTTGTCAGTATTATCAGCCTCATTAACCGCCAACTGCTCAACTAAAGCATCCGCATAACCTCTTGCTAATAATGACAGCATCTCACCTGATGCGAGCAAACCAGCATTAAAAAAATAAGGGCTAATTCGTCCAGATTTGAGTACAAACTCGCCAAATTTGAGCACTTTATTCTCAAGAGCTAATTCGATAAATTGCTGCGCTGAAAAAGAGGCTTGTGTAGCGTTTTGAGCGGTGTTGGCAACGGGCATGAGCGTTCCTGTTAGTAGTTAATAATTAGTAGCAGATAATCGATAAAGGTAATAAAAATTAGTCAACAGCAAGTGAGCAGATAAGGCTAACTCGACCAACCGTTAATCATGTAGTCATCCACATTGGCATAACGAGTCAGCAAACCACAGCGCGATGAGATATTAAAATACACTTGACCATCATGGCTGACTTGGATATCCCAGCCTAAATGATGAGCTGCCACAATAACATGACCGACAAATAAGCGAATCTGACGATAATGATAACGGCTAGCCGGTGCATGATAAAGCTGGCTTAGCAAGTAGCTACGCAGATAATGGCAGATTTGCTCAGCGCTATAGCTTTGATTGACACTTTTACGAGTCGCGCATTGCTTTAAGGCGTGCACTGCCACGCTACAAGCCAAAATATCTGTCGCTAAGCTACCCTCGCCCATTTCAAAATCCTGTGGCTGCAAAATCACTTGCCAGTCATCAGCGTAAAGACTGCTGAGCAGCTCATCAGGATTATAACGCTTAATCAGTGTACGTAACGAATCGGCTGTATTTGAAGCGGTACTTAAAGGCGACTTATCTGCTAAAAAACCATAACGGCCAAGCTGGGGATAATGAATAATAGCGTCTTGAATATCTGCCATATCAAGCAAAGTCATCTCGTCTAGTGGCGACAACAAACGGTTAGCCGGCGAAGTGCTTAAGGCTTGTTCACTATCCTGTTTAGGATAACGACGATAAAAGCTGTCCGGCAGTTCTATCAGCTTTGCGGCGCTAAGTAGCGATAAATGCTCCGCAAACGGTTTTGAAGCCATCAGCTGCCACTTGGATAACGACTGCGGTTTGGGCGCACTAAAACGCGCTGACTTACCATAAAACCTTCGCAGCTGGCCGTTTACCCGTCGCGCGGGCTCTGGAATATCACTCAAAGGCCGCGCCGGATCAAGTGGCGTCTGCCGAGGGTCAAAATTGGGATGGACAATAGCTGGCTGCTCGCAGCTCGCGGTCTGTGCGACCTCAGCATTACTCTCTGCAAGCTTGCCTGGCTCAGCACTGCTCTGAGCATTCGGTAAACTCGTATCAGAAGTAAATGGCTGGGTCATAATGGCTCCGCATAGTGATAAAAAAGTAAAAATGAAAATTAAGCTTGGGCTAATAAACAACCAACAAACGATTTTAACTAGGTATAAATATCATAATCATAGTAGTAGTCATAGTTATCATAGTAGTCATAGCTATTTATGGACTCGACCGAAGGCAGAAATGCGCTCTACTGTTGATGCTGCAAAATATCTTGATAGCCCGTCTGCCAATCAGGATAATCGAGCCAAGTTAACGGAATATTGCTATGCAAGCGTTTACCAGTAGCTAAGCTTTTATTATTAACCTCTGCAGCTGTAACGCCTAGCTTTTTACTGAGCCACGCGTCAAGCTCAAGTGTAGTCACAGGCAGATAGTCAGTCGCAATATAAAGCGGCTTTAATAGCTTCGCTTGCTCGGTATCTGCCCTATCTAAGGTCAAAACATTAGCAATAACCGTCACTAAGTCACGATCCATGATGCGATTGCTCCAATGCTCAGCGGCAATAGCCTCTTTATTTGACTCGCGCGCCTTACGTAGGCGCATCAGACGCTCGCGACCATAGATACCGCTTGGGCGGATAATGATAGCTTTATCTTTAAACCCTTGCTGTAGCGCTTGCTCCGCCTGCATGATTATCTTTGAGGCATCACGCTCAGGCTCTACGGTTACGGTATTTTCATCAATCCATTCGCCATTATCTTGTCCGTAAATGCCCGTTGAGGAGATAAAGACAATACGCTCAAGCTGAGATAACTCGTCAGCCAAAGACGCTAAGTGCTTACAAATAGCTAGATAACTGTTGCTGTAGCCGTGAGCGGAATACTCATCAGGAGTGACGATGATAGCAATAGCGCTAAACACTTGTAGCTGATCGCTCGTCAAACTCAAAGCATCGGCTTGCATAAACTTGGCATGATCATCCAAATCATAATGCTCGCGTTTACTACGGGCAAGGCCCGTAACGGATACACCGTCTATAGCAAGTTGATTTGTGACCGGCAGACCGATATCACCTTGACCAATAATCAGTAAATTTTGCGCACTCATAATGCCTCCTTTCTTGCATAAGTTTTCAAGACAGCGATTAAAAATAGCGCATATAGGACAATTGAATATCCTCATTATCCTCAACGCGATCTTGCCAATCGTAACTGGCCTTTATACGTAATGCTTGGTTTTTATCGATATCATACTGTACGCCGATAGTGCTGATTGGTTGCCAGTAATTGGCTTGTACCTCGGACAGACTGCTGTCGCCATGATACCAATATGGCAGCTGCAATTGGGCTTGTAGGCGTAACCGATTGTTAAGCTGGTAGCGGCAACCGGCATTGATACCAGCGCCAACACGAAAGCCCTTATTGATTCCGCGGCCGCCTTGTAGCGCACCTGTCGCTAAGGCGTAGCATAACTGCTGCGGCATCTCACCTGTCAGCCTGCCAGCATCAGTGGCTGCAGTCATAGCAGGCGGCTGTCCAAATACCCAGGATTTGCCGTACTCAAAAGTAGCGCTACCGACCAAATGCGCCGCGCCGTCTTGCTGCGAGCCGTCGTTGATTTGTGTCGCCTCTATGCTAGCTCCCCAAGTCTGACCTTTTTTGGCAGCATTGTCCGGATTAAACGAACGACCCCGAAATAAAGTGAAGTTCTGCAATTCAACCCGATCATTATTGGCATCATCGTCTTCAGTATCATAAACCCGTAGCGAGGCTTTGAGTCCTTCTAAATCAAAAAACTGCGGATAGCCGCTAGGTCGATCAAGGGTATCGTGAAAGCCTGCGCGTATGCCAACCTCAATATAAGCATTATCGCCGCGTTGACCGGCGCCAACATGAGCACGCTGCAGCCGATGCCGATCTAGTGGATTATTATCTGCAGTAGCAATCGGCAACATCGGTAGCGTTTGCTCATCCGCTGACATACTGGAGGCTGAATTGGCCGTTTCTGACTTAATATTATTGAGCTCATCTTTACTGATACTAGTGTAGCCAAGCTTGGCCGATAGTTTCGCTTGATTGAGCTGTGCTTGCCTAACGCTACTATCTGCTGGAGTATAATGACTAGTCGCTAACAATTTTTCATCATTAAGCAGATTGACCACATCAGCAGGTACGACCACATAAGGCAGCTGACTTAACAGGCCTTGCTGCGGACGCACGACATCAATTAGGCGTAAAATCTCAGAAGCACAGTTGTCAGTGGTAAAGTAATAAGGAATCTCTAAATTTTTGGTTTCCCAAACATGCGCGATAATCTGCTGTACTTCTGATGGCGTCAAATCCAACCGATAAGTCCAAGTATCACGCTCATCGTCTTTGAGGTACTTAGCTAGCTTCTCTGGATAAGGATCAATCTCAATCCGATTATCATAACCGCCACTGATCGACTTGATAGCATAAAGCACAAAGGGATCATCGGGATCACCATCGACAGTATCATTCAGCGCATAAGCATGATTAATTTGGGAAAAATCAGCGGCGCTAGCTTTGGAGTCGATACGAAGCAGCGTATGGGCAAAAGCTGAGATAGGATTATCCAAATACTCTTCGGCGAACATAATCGATAACTGCTCAGGCGCTAGCATAGCCATCCATTCTTTGAGCTCTGGGCAGTCGGCTTGTAAAGACGACTTATCGATATCTAGCTGCTCAGCTAGCCAATTTACTCGCGCCGGAAAACGGCATATAACCGAATCATTGGTCGCAGCGGCGACTTGGTTTGGCGTAGCGATTTGCTTGGCTAAGGCGACAAGCGTAGCATCAAGCTCAACAGCTGAGTCCTTGTGGCCATTACGCGTTAAAAAAAACGAAGGATCATCAATAGTGCTTTGGTTTTTAGCCTGACTAAACAGCCCTTTTTTATCGTCTAAAAAATATAACAATCGGCGCCATGTCGTATGCTGAGCCAAATTTTGCGCAGCCGCTTGCTGACGCCAAGTCGCTAATAATTGCTCTGCTTGTAGATTTGAGTGTTTATTTTGTTCATCAGTAACTAGGGTATTAGCATTGCTTGCTTTGGTTGCCAAGCTGGGATTGAGAGTTGTTGCCGCTAGTGGAGAATGACTTGATGTTGGCGCAGGCGCTGTTGTAGCTGAAGCAATGGTATTATCTTTGATTGCCGCATCAGCTAATAACGCGTCAGCTTCGACCACCGACGACGGTGTCGGCAAAAAAGCGGGTACTTGCGCGCTCAATAACAACCCAGCAACAGCTAGTGGCAGGCGCGCGGACTTGGTTAGATATTTCGAATGATCAGCCACTGCCTTGAGGTTAGGATTTATAGACATGGATTAGTCTCTCGTATTTGGCTTCATTAAGGTTCTATACTAGTCAGTTATAAATGTGTGCTGATAACAAGCGTTCGCTTATCTTTGGTTTGGCTAGCGTGTATGATATGTCATCTTGAATTGACTATTAGCCATAAATTTTTATAATCAAACGGCTTTAAGCGCTGACTTTATCTTTATCGTCGACTTTTTTTATATCCTCTTCTCATTATAACAGAGACTACTATGTCCACCACGCCGATGACTATTTGCAATGGTCAATTATCTTCTGCCACTTGGCTGAGCTCACCTAATAAAAACCTCCGTCCTACTCGTATGAGTAAGAGTAATATAAATGGCGATGACGATAGCAAACCAAATGCAAACGCTAATATCGATCCGGCTTATATTAATACGATTGTTATCCATAATATTAGCTTGCCGCCTAATGAGTTTGGTCAGACTGACGTTAATGGTCTACATTATGTCAAAGCGCTATTTACTAATAAGCTGGACTGGGACGCCCACCCCTACTTTCAAACGATCAAAGGCGCGGAGGTATCGGCGCATCTGTTCATTGAGCGCGATGGTGCTATTACCCAGTTTGTCAATTTTGAGGAGCGCGCTTGGCATGCTGGTAAGTCGAGTTATTTGGGGCGTCCTGAGTGTAATGACTATAGCATCGGTATTGAGCTTGAAGGCTCAGACTTTACCGCTTTTACCGATATTCAGTACAAGGCCTTAAGCGAAGTCATCATTGCGTTATACAAAGCTTATCCTAAGACCCGCCGGCATCTCACCGGTCATAGCGATATTGCCCCAGGCCGTAAAACTGATCCGGGTGACTATTTTGACTGGGCACTATTGCGTGAAAGGATAGCTAAAAAACTTAATAACTAATCGCTGATAATAGACTAGATTTCACAGTCAATCCATTTACCAAGCGTCTTAAAATGCTATAATCCGTCAATTTTTGACCCTCTTATATTCACCGGCAAACTTGCAAAAAAGGTTCTCATGGCAAAAAGTCGCTTGTTCCGCTCCACAATGGTCGTCAGCAGCATGACCATGCTATCGCGTGTTTTGGGTTTAGTACGCGATATCGTGCTGCTAGGCGTGTTTGGTGCCGGCGGCTTGATGGATGCGTTTTTGGTCGCATTCAAAATTCCTAACTTCCTGCGACGTTTATTTGCTGAGGGCGCTTTTAGCCAAGCTTTTGTCCCGGTTCTGTCTGAGTATAAAGAGAAGTACAATCTGCAACAAGTACAGCTATTGGTTAGTCGCACCTCAGGGGCTCTGCTCCTGATTTTGTCGATGTTGACGGTAGTGGTCATCTTATTAGCGCCTTGGGTAGTAACTTTATTTGCTCCCGGTTTTGCCGATCAGCCTGATAAATTTGCGGTTACTGCTGACTTACTCCGTCTAACTTTCCCTTATCTACTCTTTATCTCGATGACTGCTTTTGCTAGTGGTATTCTACAAAGTTATGGGCGCTTCGCCGCTCCTGCCTTTGCGCCTGTGTTATTAAATCTTTGTATGATTGGCGCGGCGCTAATATTTGCGCCGATGTTTGATACGCCAATTATGGCTTTAGGCTATGCCGTAGCTATCGCCGGACTGTTGCAGTTTTTGATTCAGCTGCCGCAGCTATGGCAACAAAAGCTACTGGTCGCGCCTAAAGTCGATTTTGAGCATGAAGGCGTCAAGCGTATCTTAAAGCTGATGCTGCCCGCTATTTTTGGGGTGTCGGTTACCCAGATTAACTTATTGCTCAATACTGTTTTTGCCTCGTTAATGATCGGCGGCTCCGTCTCTTGGCTATATGCTGCTGAACGTATGAGCGAGCTACCATTAGGGCTGATTGGGGTGGCGATTGGCACGGTTATTTTACCCAGTCTTTCCGCTAGCGAAGCCAAAAAGGACGATATCACTTTCAAAAAAACTATCGATTGGGCGGCGCGTCTCATTATTGTAGTGGGTTTGCCAGCGGCAGCGGCGCTCTTTATCCTCTCTGATGTGATGATGCAGGCGCTGTTTTTGCGCGGTGAGTTCTTGCTGCGCGATGCTGAGATGAGCGGCTTGGCGCTACGCAGTATGGCCGGCGGCATCTTAGGGTTTATGCTGATCAAAATCTTTGCACCCGCATTTTTTGCGCGGCAAGATGTCAAAACCCCTGTCAAAATAGGTATTGTATCGGTCTTTGCTAATATGATATTTAGCGTGCTGTTTATTGGTATTTTTTACTTCCTTGAGATTCCTCTACACGGCGGCCTCGCCCTAGCGACGACGGGTGCTGCTTTCGTCAACGCTGGCCTCCTATATTACTTCTTACATAAACGTAATATTTTCCGTTTTGATAGTCATTGGAAAAAGCTATTTGCGCAGTTTATCATCGCTACTAGCGCTATGGTGGCGGCGCTCTACGTGATGCTGCCCTATTTCCCAACGGATTCTGCCCAGTGGCGACGCATTGTGGCTTTGTTGATTATGTGTGCGATTGGGGCAGCGGTCTATGGCGTCGTACTACTAATGACGGGGTTTCGTCCGCGTCAGCTTAAGCATGGCTAAATTAAGGCTAGCGGTGATATAACTACTGATTGTCAATACTAGGCAGAATCGTCATAATGATTCATTTACCAAAATCTTATATTAACTAATGTTGAGGTTTACCATGACAACCACTCTAGTATCAAAGCCACTACTATTGGCGACTGGTTTATTGACGGCCAGCCTAGTGTTTACTGGCTGTAGTAATAATGACAGTGCCGATGTGGAAGCAACTGAAGACAACAGCGAACAGACAGTCGTTGCCAATACCAATGGTCCGGTGGAAGAAGCCGTAGCAGCTAAGGCTGATGGAGTGGTTGCTGATGACGAGCCGGTTAGCGCTGACCAAGTAGCGGACGAGACTAGCATGCCTAGTAGCAATATTAATCCAGCGACCACTACCCCGGATCAGCCAAGCTTAGTCACGAATCCTACCGAGCCCAACACTCCAGAGGATACCGTCAAGCAAGCGCTTAACACGCTATACTATGGCGATGTCGAAGATGCCGTTGGCTACTATCAAGTCGATATGGCAAACTTTGAGCAAGAGCTGGGCAACACCCAAAGCGCGTTTCAGCAAACGGTCGAGAGTGTGACGATCACTAAGACGCAATATAGTGTCGACAATACGAAAGCGACCATCACAGGAGAGCTGCGACTCAAAGGTCAAAGCGAGCCGGCACCTCTGACTTATCAGCTACGTAAAGTTAATGGTCAGTGGAAGATTTTGGGCTAGAGAACTAACGAATAGATAAATCAAAACTATATATACTGATACCAGCTCTCCAAACCTTTAAATACTTGGAGAGCTGTTAGTTTTGTTCGTTATGCCAAGCATTACTACGTCGGCGATAAAGCCTTGCATATCACAAACTTGCGGCATATAGCCCCACTGCTCAAAGCCAAGCTTGCGAAATAACTTTAGGCTTGGGGTGTTATGAGCGAAGATAAGCGCCACGATATTGTGAATACCCAGGCTTGGCGCTTGACTAAGCATCCATTGTATTAACAGGCGACCTAAGCCCTGTCCGTGATAATCACGATGCAAATAAATACTGACCTCACTACTGATATGGTAGGCGGTACGCGCGTATAAATCGCTAAAACTGCCCCAAGCGACGATAACAGCTGGCGAGTCGACTGATATCGCTGATCGCGTGGTTACCACATAAATGGGCCGTTTTGGATTGTTTAAGTGTTCATCGAACCAACTGGCACGCTCAGCGCTAGTGACGGGTGCTAATTGAGCGGTCGCTTGCTTGCCGGCGATACTTTGATTATAGATATCCAGTATTGCCGTTAGATCATCGATACTGGCACGTTGCACGACAAATTTATCATCTAATGAAACTGGGTTTAATGGGGCTACGGCCGTCTGCTCCTGACGACTGGCGGCATTTTGTAACATAGCTCTCCTAGTGGAATAGTTTGTGGTCTATAGTTTGCTGTGTGAGTTTGGCTATTTTACTTTATAATGACAAACCTTGAAGCCCTTTATGCTCGTAGATTCATTATGTGTGTCTTTTATTTAACCGCTCCTATCATAGCTGTAAATTATGAATACCTATTATTTAGAACAACTGATCGCGCCGCCTTATATTGTTAGTAAAAATACTAAAGCTACTGACTTAGCGCCTTGTGTACTGACTATTGGCAATTTTGATGGGGTGCATCTGGGCCATCAAGCGATGCTTGCAAAAGTACGTGCATTGGCTGATGAGCAAAACCTGAGCGCGGCGGTGATGATATTTGAGCCGCAGCCGCGTGAGTTTTTCACCCCGCAAAAGGCCCCTGCTCGTCTGACCTCGTTAGCAGAAAAGCAAGCGCTGTTAGCGGAGTTTGGAGTAGATACGTTAATTGTAGCTAGCTTCGATAATGATTTTCGGGCGCTGTCAGCCACTGCTTTCGCCGACCTGTTAGCGCTGCGCCTAAACGTACAAGCGCTAGTCTTAGGCGATGACTTCCGTTTTGGTCACGATCGCACCGGCGACAGTCAGTTTTTGCAAGACTATGGCCTGCAAGTCACCGACCTGCACACTATAACGGATGAAGTCAGCGCAAATAACGAGGTCGAAAACGCAGATCATGATGCTGAAAGCACGCGCATCAGCTCAACCCGCGTACGCGACTTACTATTAGCCGGCGACCTTGAGGCAGCCAATCGTTTATTAGGCCGCGACTACACGATTATGGGGCAAGTGGTTGGCGGTGATAAAATCGGCCGGACTATGGATTTTCCGACCGCTAATATTGAGCTGGCTCGGATAAAGCCTGCCTTACACGGTATCTTTGCAGTCGATGTGGTCCGCCTCGATAAACAAGGTCATGTCGTAGTGGATGGTATGAGCGCTCTTGCAGAGGCAGGACAAACGGGCATAGCAGGGTTACGAGAGCACAGTCTCTTTGGCACTGCAAGCATTGGTACGCGGCCTTCAGTGACCAAAGAGCAAGAATGGCGCTTAGAAGTCCATTTCCCAAACTTTAAAGCCGATCTATACGATAAGACCTTGCAAGTGCGTTTTTTGCACTACTTGCATGGCGAACGTAACTATGAAGGTTTAGAAGCTCTAAAAAAAGGCATCCATCAAGACGTAACTGATTTGCTGGCTTGGCGAGAGCAGCAGCAGCTAGATTAAAAAAATTATCGAGTTTTAACTGTCAACTAAAAAAGCCACTTTAATTATCATTAAGGTGGCTTTTTCGATGTATGGCTTATTGAGTTCTAGCTACTAAGCATCAGGATGCATACGGACATTTAAGTCATCAATAACCTCTACCCATGCGGCATCTTTTTTCCATTCTTCTTCCAAGAACATACGCTGACTATCTGTCCAGACATCTGCTTTTTTTAACTCTTCATCCTTTCCTAACTGATTATCTGCGATAAACTTATCAATGGCCTCATCTGAATTATCGAGACCTAACTGAGCAAATAGCTCATTCATATTGTAATCGACTTCACCTAGCATAGTGCTTCTCCTTAATATTAATATCAGCTTTAACAGGGTTACTTTATTATATGACTTCTTTGTAGTGCTATTTTAGTGCTTTTTAGCGAACGTCTTCATTGTAGCAAGCTCCCTTGCAAAAGCTGTTAGTCAATGTTTATCTAAGCTTACCAGTTGTGTTAACGAAGCAGGCATAAAAAAGCCCTGCTAGGTAAGCAAGGCTTTTGTATTTCTAATCAGACATTATACCAATAGCGCTTATGGCAGTAAGTGAGATACCGCATCACGCTCTTCGCTCAGCTCTTGCTCGGTGGCAGCCATTTTCTCTTTTGAGAACTCTGATGAGACATCGACGTTTTCAACGATAGACCAGTCGCCATTGCTGCAAGTGCAAGGGAACGAGTAGATCAAGCCTTTTGCAATGCCGTATTCGCCGTTAGAGTAGACCGCCATAGAGACCCAATCGTCGCCGTCCGTGCCCATGACCCAAGTACGGATATGGTCAATCGCGGCATTAGCAGCAGAAGCAGCTGAAGAAGCACCACGCGCTTTGATAATTGCCGCGCCGCGTTTTTGTACTTCTGGGATATAAGTATTTTCATACCAGTCGCGCTCGACTAAATCTAGCGCTGGCTTACCGTTAACGGTACAAGCGGTCAGATCTGGGTACTGAGTTGAGGAGTGGTTGCCCCAGATGATCATCTTTTTCACATCATTGACAGTGCTATCGGTCTTTTCAGCCAACTGTGCAATAGCGCGGTTGTGGTCTAAGCGAGTCATTGCCGTGAAGTTGCGTGGATCTAGATCCGGCGCATTACGCTGAGCGATAACGGCGTTAGTATTGGCAGGGTTACCAACGACTAAAACTTTGACATCACGGTTAGCGACATCATTTAACGCTTTACCTTGTGCTGAGAAGATAGCAGCGTTAGCTTCTAATAAGTCTTTACGCTCCATACCTGGGCCACGTGGACGTGAGCCTACTAATAAAGCATAACTCACATCTTTAAAAGCAACTTTGGCGTCGTCAGTTTGCACGATATCTACTAATAACGGAAAAGCACAGTCTTGTAGCTCCATAACTACACCCTTTAGGGCGTCAAGCGCTGGAGTGATTTCAAGTAAATTCAAAATAACGGGCTGATCTTTACCTAGCATCTCACCAGAAGCAATACGGAATAGCATAGCATAGCTGATATTACCAGCAGCGCCAGTGACGGCAATACGTACAGGCTGTTTCATAGAGTATTCTCCAATTGATTATTAGACAGTATCTTGTTCGACAATATCTTTATTAAGTAGTCACTTTTTCAGTCGTAACGGTTCGAATTAAACACTGCTTTTATGCAAAAGGCGCATAAAACGAGAGCTAGTGTAGCACCTCATTTAGGGAATCGTCTAGGAACAATAGCAGGCAAGCTGAAGATTTGCGCGCTATATTGTTACATTTTATGCTAATACTATTATAGTATTAGCAACCAGAGTGAATATTAATAGCAATGAATAAGCAAGTGATAACACTCTATACCCCCTAAAAATCAATTTAGAATGAATAGGGTACAAAATGAGTAAAGATAGAGATTTTAAAAAAGAGGTTAACCACTCATTCAAAACGCGCTCCAAGATAGTATCAGAGACTGTTGTTAAGCATTTAGTTAAGAGATTTGCAACAATTGTCATGCTGTCTATTATATTAGTATTTTTATATTTATCTGGCGCACTTAGCGGTCTTTTCTATGTGCTTATCTACGCGATTTATTATTGACCCCCGGAGATGATAAACTTTTTGCCACAGCTATCGACAACATTGCTACAACTGGCAAAATCATTGCCTTCATAGCAGATATTGATATCGGTCAAAATAGATTGGCGGCGACTACCCGCTTGGCATATCAGATCGATGTCAGATGAACTCATACCACGATTAAGGCTCGTCATCTGCTTGAGAAAACTCGATTTGGACACCGTATAGCTGTTACCTGTTGTCAGCTCGCTGGGTAGCTTTAGGTCTCCAGCATAGTTGATAATTTGACGAAAATAACTGTTAGCACTTAATGGGCTACAAGTACCATAGCGATGCCACACTTGGCTGCGCACCGTAGTATCCGGCATAATACGGTTGACGACTTTGAGCTGCAGCGGTGTCAAGCGCGGCTCACTACCACGGCCGCAGCGCTCACCATAGCCTAAATCTAGGCCAGATATGGTAAACGAATAGCCTTCTAAACATTGACGCATACGCGCGCGCGTCGGCTGCAGACTACATAGCGCGGGGGTCATCTCAACCATAAGGACACGCTGACCACTTTTGACCACGCTTGCCGCCTGTGCAGGCGCTATAAAGACGCTAGGTAGTAGTATTAGCCCCGCTAGCTTCGCAACTTTAGATAAATAAAACCCTGACAGTTTTTGCAGGTCTCGTTTATTAGTTAAAGGACTAATCAATGAGTATTGTAAAGCCTGCTTATTCAGTAAAGAGGGGTTCAGCTCAGATTGTTTTGAGTGTTTTGTAGGTTTTATTAGCTTTACAGACTGCGGTTTAGTTGAGGTAGCAGACACTCGAAACCAAACAGACGATTGACGGCTGTTTGCTGGATACTTTGCAAAATTTAAATATTTATTTATCATAGTCAAAAGGATATTCAACAGTAGGAGCAAGTATTAAAAGAACAAGTATTCATCGTCCCAATTCTGGACGCTAACTAAATAAAAGACTAGCAATCTATAACATTTAGACAGATTAGTCTAATACTAACAAAACACTTTGTTTAATCTATAGCAAAAACGTAAGTCAGCATAACAAACTTCTAATTACTGATATAGAAAATAATGTAGCGATTAGTCAAAGTCTCATCTACACCTTTATCCTTTAAGAAGATCAAAAAAAGCCATCAACCCTATTTTGCTGATGGCTTTTACTATATGAATTTTTGCTATTTTGCTATAAAGCTGCACTACTAACCACGTCAAACGCTATTCTTGGGCAATGAACTTGTTAAAAACCCGCTGGCACCGCTCCCATACGATCAGTAATCGGTTGCGGACGGCCCAATAGGCTACTATAAATAGTCGCGTTTTCCATCACGTGCTTGACGTAATTGCGTGTTTCAGGATAAGCGATAGACTCCACATATTGATCGGCAGCGAGCGAGCCATAGACCGGCTGCCAGCGCTTGGCATTGTTAGGGCCAGCATTATAACCAGCGGTTGCAAGGACAGGTTGATAATTGAGCTTACCCAAGATATCGCCCATATACCAAGTACCATAACGAATATTAGTATCGCCGCTATTAGCACGGCTGGCACTATAGCTCTCGCCTAGATTGCGCGCGATGTACTTAGCGGTATCGGGCATGACTTGCATCAGGCCACTAGCGCCAACGTTCGAGCGTGCTGAGGTCACAAAGCGGCTCTCTTGACGCATAATGCCATAAGCCCATGCCGGATCAATGCCTGCCTCTCGGCTATAGCGTACCACTGCGCTTTGGTGCGGCATCGGGTGCGATAGCGCTAAGCTGTCTACTCTATCAGTATTGTCCACCGCATAGATCGCGCGATCAAGCCAGCCCATATCATGCGCTACCCGCGCGGCAGCAATGATTAGATTATCATCACGCTTATCACGAGCTTGCTTGACCGCCCAGTTCCATTCGCGGTTGGCAAACGAGCGATTGGCATCGGAGTTATACAGCGCAAAGGCGCGCGCAAAGTTTGGCTCTTGCATTACACGAGCGCGATCAGCGCTGCTAATATTAGGTAAATTATTGCCACCTAAACGGCTGGCATCGAAGCGTTGACCGATTTTGTCTTTTGCCATTAAGCCATAATAGTCATTACTTTTTGCCAGCTGCTGATACATTCTCTTAGCGGTAGTACGCTTATTAGCATCGCTCGATTGCTCGTAAGCGCGCGCGAGCCAATACTGCCATTGATCTGACTTTTGAGTCTCGCTATCCATCTTAGAGATCGCCTCAGCGACATCATCCCAACGACTGAAACGGATAGCAGCCATCGCATAATCTTCGGCTTCTTCAAAATTAAAATCATCATCAAGACTGTTACGGAACCAGTCTACCGCCTCACTATTAAAGCCATCATCGGTATTATAATTCATCCGTTTGACACCAATAATACGATAAGCATAGCGACGCGTGTCATCATTCAATAAGCGCGCGTTACGCTGATTGTCCTGCTTGATATCGAAATCTAACTGCAGCGCGGCTTCGCGATAAGACTTATCGGCGAGGCGACCCATCGCGTATAAATAAAGATATTGGTTGGTTTGACTGTTGGGCTCTCTAGTGAATCGGCTAAGAAACGAGGAAGGATTAAGCTGAATCTCGCTCAGTGCTGAATAAGGAATAGGCGTCCCTAAGCGTGAAGATAGCGCCATAATATCGCCTGTCTTGCCGACACGCAGCATACGTTTCAGTCTCGAGACTCGATCGCTATTGCTAATAAGCGCGTTGTTATTCATCTCCATCGCTAGCTGCTCGCATAGCGCAGGCTGTTTTTTGGTAGTTAGCCAAACTTCAGACTTTTCTGCCAAGGCGCGCATCGTATCACCGCCATTATTGAACCCAAGGGCAATGGCGCAGCGCTCAGATCTATCAGCATTAGTAATCAGGTTCGCGACTTGACGTACCGCAGCATAATCATTAGCGCCCGCCTTGGTCTCCGCAAAATCAGCGACGAGTTTTTCGGCCATAACGGTACCTGGATATTGACGCACAAATTGCGAGACGGCCGCTGAACTTTGCGAATTAAGATCCAAATTCATTCGCCAATAAGTCGGATACATGGCAAATAGGCTGCCACTCATCAGCTGCTCATAATTGAACAAGGAGCTGATATCGCCTCTATTTTCCGCTTGCGCAGCGGCATTAAAATAGTCCACGCCGCTGCTGCCCTGCTGATAGCTACTGCCTGAATAGTAGCTCCCTTCTTGCTCAAAGCTCTCGCCATCACCCCAAGATAGCTCAGCACAAGCCACTTGTGATAATCCAAGGGCTCCCATAGCGGTCGCTAAGCTCAACGCACTCACTCGCAGCTTGCTGTTTTTGACGCTCTTTAATGCTTGTAGACTTAGAGTGTGGGTAGTCGTTTTCTCTTTGCTGTTATGAGCAACGCGCAATTTTGTCATACGGACTCTCTTTATATTCTTTAGTATCAGGTAAGTTAGTAGCAGGTGAATTACTGGCGTGTGCATAGCGATTTGGTGCCTACCGCTGCAATAAGACAACTTATCATACTTTTTATCATACTATATTTGCTTAACTTTCAACCAATAGCTTTACCATTTATCCATAATTAGGACAGTGCCCAGTAACAACAAAATGATACTGCTCGCCTTTTGCTAACGCATACTAACAGCGCACAGATACAAGCTGATACTCTCGCTCTAGTCCTAAAAGCTTAAACTATCTTATATTATTGGTGAGCGAATGATAAGCAATTGATACTATTATAAATAATTTATCAAACGAATGATATTCGCTACTGCTTACTTTTCACTTTACAGACTGATTATGATAAAATACGCGCCTTCAGTGCTTGGTCTGCAGCGTTTAGTCTTCAGCGCTTAGCCCCGCCAATCTGTTTAACCATGGACGTCTTGTTATGAGTGTTACTGTATTTGATCCGCGTATCGATAATATTGCTAGTGTTGACACGAAAGCTGTAGCGCTTGAAGCTTCTAACTCTGCGCCAGTAGCTACTGATAAACAGGCAACAAAGAAGGTGTTTATTACGACGCAAGGCTGTCAGATGAATGTCTATGATTCTGACAAAATGCTCGATGTGCTCGGCGACTCACACGGTATGCAAGTCACCCATGACATTGATGAAGCTGATGTACTCTTGATGAATACCTGCTCTATTCGCGAAAAAGCGCAAGAAAAAGTATTCTCAGAGCTTGGCCGCTGGCGCAAATTGAAAGAAAAACGCCCTGATTTAGTGATCGGCGTTGGCGGCTGCGTGGCCTCGCAAGAAGGCGATAATATCCAAAAACGCGCGCCTTATGTCGATATGGTGTTTGGTCCGCAAACTCTGCACCGTCTGCCAGAGCTCTACGATCAGTCCAATGAGCAAAAAGCTATCTCACCTAAAAACCGCATCGGTACTATCGATATCTCTTTTCCTAGTATTGAGAAATTTGACTTTTTACCTGAGCCCAAGGTCGAAGGTTATAAAGCCTTTGTCTCTATTATGGAAGGCTGCTCGAAATATTGCTCCTTTTGCGTGGTTCCTTATACACGTGGTGAGGAATTATCACGCCCGCTCGATGATGTGTTAGCCGAAATCGACAGCTTAGCGGAGCAAGGAGTGCGTGAGATTAACCTGCTCGGTCAAAACGTCAATGGCTATCGCGGCGAAAAAGACGATGGTAGCATTTGCCGTTTTGCCGAGCTCTTGCATTATGTCTCACATGTCGATGGCGTTGAGCGCATTCGCTATACCACTAGCCATCCGCTAGAGTTCACCGATGATATCATTGATGCTTACGCACAGTTACCTGAGCTGGTCTCGCACTTGCATTTGCCCGTTCAGAGTGGCTCAAACGCTATCCTTGCGGCGATGAAACGTAACCATACTATTGATGTCTATATTAATCAGATCAATAAGCTCAAAGCTATTCGCCCTGATATTCATTTATCGAGTGACTTTATTATCGGCTTCCCCGGTGAGACGGACGCCGATTTTCAAGATACTTTAAACCTAGCTAAGGAGTTAAACTTTGATCACTCCTATAGCTTTATTTACTCGAAACGTCCGGGCACGCCAGCAGCAGAACTGCCTGATGATGTCAGCTTCAAAACTAAGAAGGAACGCTTAGCTGAATTCCAAAAGGTGATTATCGATTCCACGCTAGCTAAGTCGCATGAGATGGTCGGCACTACTACTCGCGTATTAGTTGAACAAGTCGCCAATCGTCATCCTGATTGCTTAATCGGTACCGCGGATAATACGCGTACAGTGATGTTCAAATATGATGTCGATAAAATGGATGAGCTACTGGGTAAAATCGTCAGCGTAAAAGTGACTGATTTTGTCAGCCCACATATGGTTAAGGGCGAGCTGGTTGAGGTTTTGGCTTAATAGCTATTCATTCAAAGCTATTGCAATAAGATTATATTTTCGTCGGTTGCTGTAAAGCTTGCCACGCCCAACGATTTAAATGAGAAAAGCCGTTTGCTATCATTAGCGAACGGCTTTTTTATGAGTGACTACTAATATTCTAAAGGTATTCTAATGAATAAGTAATAGTGTTGTTTAACCTATAAAATGACTAATTGCTTCAGCCAATAATGCGGCGGCAATTAACATAAATATCACCCCGCAAGCGCGATTCAGCCAAGCCAGACGATCGCCAACATCGAGCCAGCCGGCCAATTGCTTGCCGCCAAGCGTATAGATGATTTGCCAAATGGTTTCGCTTAAGAACAAGCCAAAAGTCAGCATGATATACTGCGGCCAAAGCGGCGCGCTAAAATTAATAAACTTCGGAAAGAAGGCAGCGAAGAATAATATAGCCTTGGGGTTAGACAGTGATACCCAAACGCCGGTACGAAATAACTTTGAATTGCTAGGAATGACCTTGACCGCTGCACTAGATAAGCTACGTGGTTTCGGCTGCTGTGAGCTATTAAACACCTCAGAACTATCAAGGTTAGCCACTTCCTTACTCACTGCACTCGCCTCTGCCATCAAGTTGCTATGACCTGTATCGCGCCATGATAAGATACCTAAATAGATGAGATATAGCGCTCCTACTGTTTTGATAACTTCTAACAGCCAAGGCGATTGACGACTGATGACATCTAAGCCCAAGAGCGTCGATAGCAGTAGGATAAAAAGTCCGAGACTCAAACCTGCTAACGTCCAAAGCGTACGCTTAACACCATAATTTATCCCGTACTGAAAGGCTAGCAACATATTAGGGCCTGGAGTGGCGGAGATAAAAAAGGTACTGACAAAGAATATCGTAAATAGATGCCAAGACATCAATAACCCCTACTATTTGCAACTTTATTTATTAAAATTTAGCTTGCTCGCGATAAACCAAAAAATAAACACCGCCATTCAGACGGTGTTTTATTAATCATGATTATACTCTAAACGCTTCCAACCTATGAACGTAAGCTACAATTATTTTATTAATAAATAGCTAATTAACCGTACAACTGTCTAATAATTTTTGCAAGAACTCATCACAGCGCGCAATTTCGCTTAGCGCTACAAACTCATCGGCTTTGTGCGCCTGCTCGATACTACCCGGACCACAGATGATCGTTGGAATACCGTTATTGGTAAATTGGCCACCTTCGGTCGCATAAGCGACTTTATGACGCTCATGATCGCCAGTGAGCGCGGCGATGAGCTGCTGTAGCTCGTCATTGGTATTATCAGTCATCGCCGGTACGCCCTCTTCTTGCAGCAGCTCAATACCCGTTTCAGGGGCGCGCTGCTGCATCTGCGCAGTTAACTCAGCGATTTTGGCTTTGATCGGCGCTAACATATCGTCTTGGGTCATATGCGGCAAGTTACGATAATCAAAAGTAAACTCGCATAGGTTTGGCACGATGTTAGTCGCGGTACCGCCTTGTATGGTACCGACTGATAAGGTCGAATACGGCACATCAAATATCTCATCGTTATCTTTACGGCTGGTGAACTCATCCGCTAAGCTATCGACATAACCGACCAAGCGACTAGCATAGCTAATAGCATTGACACCTTGATGGGTCAAGGAGGAGTGCGCGGATTTGCCATGGACTCGGCAACGATAGACCGCAATGCCCTTATGCGCGACCACCATCGTCATATTTGTGGGCTCACCAACGATGCAGTAATCAGGAGTGATATCACGTGCTTTTAGATCGGCCAATATCAAAGGCGCTCCTAAACAGCCGACTTCCTCATCAAACGATAGTGCCAAATGTAGCGGACGACGCAATTGACCGCTATTTGACAGTTGTACCGTTTTGGGTAGTAAGCTCAATGCACAAGCAATAAAGCCTTTCATGTCACAAGACCCGCGTCCATAGAGCTTATCACCGCGAATCTGCGCTTTGAACGGATCAGAGCTCCAATCTTGCCCATCGACGGGTACTACATCGGTATGCCCTGACAATACTAAGCCGCCATTGATATCCTCAGCATTACGACCTGCTGGCACGGTAACAAATAGATTGGCTTTGTTTTTTTCGTCATTAAAAGTTAGCTCAACATTCAAACCCAACTGCTTACAATAGCTTTGTACGTCTTCAATCAAGGCTAAGTTTGAATGGCGGCTCACTGTATCAAAGCCAATCAAACGTGTCAGCCAGTCGATACTTTGCTTCGGATAACGAGTATCGGCTGTCGTTTGCTCGTCAGTATGGTTCACTGTCTTGGTAGACATGGTATGTCCTTATCTTATAAAAGCGTTTCTGCACTACAATGATGAAAGCCGCTCGTTACCCTCTTTGCTGAGCTTGGTGCTGTAATTCTTTCACTTCTTGATCTAAGCCTTCGACTGGTCCTTCGACAAGAATATCAGGGGCAACCTCTGAGATAGATAGAGAATTAATCGACAACGGCGCATCAACTCTCATCTCACTCATCCATTCGCCTAATTGCTTAGCAGAGCTGACATAAACGATGCGACCTAGCCCGGCCAGTCCATGCGCAGCTGAACACATCGCGCAGTGCTCACCTGAGGTATAGACCACCGCTTTTGCTCGCGCATCAATGCTCATATTTTTTGCCGCCCAGCGTGCTACCGCAATCTCCGGATGGTAAGTGGCATCGACACTATTGATACGGTTGCGATCTTCTCGTAATACCTTACCATCACCATCGACTAATACGCTGCCAAATGGCATATCACCCGCCTCTAACGCTTCAGCAGCTAGCTCGACGCAGCGGCGTAAATGGATCATATCAGCATCAGTTATCATATCTACTCCTCAAATAGGTGATAAGTTATTACTTCTATTCTAACAATACATCACCCATAGATGAGGGCTTTTCAGTAACCAATCTTAGGACGGATTATTTTGATTCATCACATCCATGACCGGTGGCATGGGCTTGGGCAGCTTACCTTCCGCTTGTAGCTCTTGAGTAGTCTTAGCATCGATTGGTAGTCCGGCAATTAGCGCAAGATCCTTCACCGATTTGCGTTTGCGGGTGGCAAAGCTGACGGGCACCATACGTGCAAACTCATAAATATAAAGATAGGACTCTTCACCGCCCTCAAACTCGTCTTCTTCAGCTAAACGAATCGCGCCAATCTTTGCCAAATCAGAGAGCATCTCGTTTTCCTCAGAGCTTAAGCGACAATCAGTAATACCAAAACCGGTCATAAACCCATTCGCCCACTGTTTCAGCGCCATTACGCGCTCGTACAAATCATGTTCATCATCCGGCACTAGCGGCATATAGGCGTAAGCATCATCTTTATCCTTTAGCTGAAATACCGTGTCCTCGGCCTCCTCAGTCAATAAAGTTAGCGCCTCTTCGGGCAGAGCTTCAAAACTAAGCTCGCTCAAAATAGCCGCCCAACCTTGCTCATCAGGCGCGTTGCAGGCGGTCATCAGCCCGGTCATCAAGCCATGTATCTCACTGATAGTCACATCCGTCCAACCTGCAAACGCATCCGACCAAGTGTTCCAGCCTGAAATATTATCATTCATAAATACATCCTGATTTAAAATAAATTAAGGTTAAATAATGGCTACAAAGTATAAATTTGCATAAATATGCCCGCTATAAGCTCAGCGGCAATTACTTTGTTGATATAGATATTATGAGGTCACTTATGGCATTATTAAACGCATAAAGCCAATTCATTCACATCACGTTTCTTAAGGATAAAAACTGACTATGTATGATCAATTAAAAATCTTAGAAAAAATGATACTAGACATAAAAAAACAGCATCAACTGGTCAGTAATGAACTCAGTCAACTAAAACAACAGCCCCATCCTGATCCAAAAGAGCTGTCTACTCTAAAAACCCAGCTCAGCAGCAGCAGCAATGAGCGTGATACTGCCAAAAAACAACTGAGCGATCTAGACAAGCGCTATCAAAGTTTGGCCGAAGCTCATCATATGATAGGGGAAGAGCAAGACAAACTACAGCAGCAACTGGGCGATTTAGAACAAAAAAATAGTGAGCTTAAACAGATCAATCAGCGCTTAGAGCAGCAAAACCAAGAAGCACATAAACAGCTCGATGATATCAAGCAACAAAATAGTGATTTACAGCAAAAAAACCAACTGGCAGCTGAGCGTACCCAAGTGGTATTACAGCGCTTGACCCGTATTGACCAGATGGATAGCTAAGCGCTTTAACGTCAATTTCAAACCTTTATTTTGTAGGATTTTTTATGACTGATAACCGTACTGACTCGCAAAACCCAGCGCTCGCAGCAACGAGTAAAAGTGGCGACACGACTAATAAGAGCGACACGACCAATAAAAATAGCACTGTAAAAGCGGATAGCAATCCAAATACGCCGCCGACTCAGCGCCAAGACGCATACGCTCAAAGCCGAGTAGTCGAAAGCAAAGCGGTGCGCTCATCGGCTAATGCTAATGGCCCGGCCGAGACAACTGACCCTAATAAAAGCAATGATATGACTAATGGTAAATCCGCCGACAAAACCAAAGAGCTGCAAAACAAAAAACCAGAGAATAAAAATCTGGAAAGCAAAAAGCCGGAAAGTAAAAAAATAGATATCGTAATCGCCGGTGCCAGCTACCCTATTTTTTGTCCCGCTGATGAAGAGCAAGAGCTAAGAGCAGCAGAGAAGTTCATCAATGACTTTGCCACTGCGATCAAAAAAGACGCACCTAAGCTGAATCAAGAAAACCTGTTAGTCTTGTCTTGCTTGAATTTGTATGAACAAATTAACGCTTATAAAACCTCAGCAGCTGAACGTCAGCAGCAAAGCAAACAAAACGAGCAGTTATTAAATAAAATCATGCAAGAAGCGCAGTCTGTTCTCTAAACCTATTTTTAAACCCAGACACGCCTAGGAGTGAGCGTTATAGACTTTTCCAGCATGAAAGTCGGCCTGATGCTCGTAGTTACAGAAAAATAGCTCTTGATTCTTGTCAGCAGCCGTAACGGTCGTCATGCCATCTGCAGCTGGTGCCGCTTCGGTATTAGGCTGAGTTTCGAGCACGCCGCGATACTCAGCAAGACTATGACCGCAAAAGTTGCAGGTGCGCGGGGTGGTAATATCGCCTGCTTGCGGCATCATACTTTTGGGCGCACGCGGATACATGACTTTATAAAACAGCCACATGCAGATCCAAATGATAATAATAGTGGTAATAACAGCGAACACGGCAAGGCTCCTTTGAGTAGCGGACAACGCTCTGGATATTGGGGTCTGTTGAACATTAGACCGTGGCAGTGCCTTCTTGCGAATGTTCAACAGACCCTAGAGCGTCTTAAATCTTCACCTTTAGATTTTACGGTAAGTTACGCACTTCGTATAGGACGCACTCACAAAAAACTGGCTTCATAAAGCCAGTTTTTGGTTTATCAGTTAAACGATGACTTCTAGAGTTGCAGCTCGCTAATATCAGCAACCGTTAAGAATAGCGCGCGGACCTGCTTTAGTAGTGCTAAGCGATTGGCTTTTAGCGCCGCATCCTCACTATTAACCATGACGCTATCGAAAAACTGGGTGAGCGGCTCATCTAAGCTGGTTAAGGTTTGCAAGACTTGGGTATAATCCGCCTGCTCTAACAGCGGCGCGACTTGCTGCTGCGCTTGCTGCACTTTAGCGTATAAAGCTTGTTCAGCGGCTTCAGTCAGTAGCGACTCATCGACACGATCAGCGACTGTATCTTCTGACTTAGCAATGATATTAGCCACGCGCTTATTAGAATCCGCGAGCTTTTGCGCCTGCGGTAATTCACTAAAGGTCTGTACCGCGCGGATACGCTGGTCAAAATCAAGCGGCATGTGCGGATTTATCGCTTGCACCGCTTGGATGGTATCGACGCTGACGCCTTTTTCGGTATACATCGCGCGATAACGCGAATTTAAGAACGCCATCACCTGAGTGAAGGTATCGCCCATTTTTGCAATCTTACTGCCCTCGCTGCTGCTATAATTCTTAATCGCTTGCTCAACCAGCGCCACTAGGTTAATAGGTAGCTGCTTTTCGATTAAAATACGCAAAATACCGATAGCCGAACGGCGTAAGCTAAACGGATCTTTTGATCCTGTTGGTGCTTGATCGATAGCAAAGATACCGACTAAGGTATCCAAACGATCGGCTAGCGCTAAGCAGATACCAATCGGCGTCTTTGGTAACACGTCACCGCTAAACTTAGGCAAATACTGCTCTTCAATACTGGCAGCGACCGCCTCAGGCTCATTATTCAAGCGCGCGTAATAGGTACCAGCGATACCCTGCAATTCTGGATACTCTCCGACCAAGGAGCTGGCTAAGTCCGCTTTGGCTAGTATGGCAGCGCGTACCGTCTCATCAAGGTCAATCGTCTGCCCTTGCTCTTGCATGAGCCCAGCGATAAAGCCAGCAAGCTTGGCAATACGCTCAGACTTCTCCCAAATCGTCCCAAGCTGATCTTGGAACACGCGCGTCTTCAAGCTCTCAGTCATCGCGAATAATGGCTGCTTTTGGTCTTGTAAAAAGAAAAATTCTGCATCGGCTAAGCGCGGACGCACAACTTTTTCGTTGCCTTCGACGATTTGGCTAGGGTCTTTTGATTCGATGTTGGTAATAAAGATAAAATACGGTTGCAGTTTGCCATCTTTGTCGGTCAGACAAAAATACTTTTGATCCGCTTGCATGGTTGAGATAAGCGCTTCTTGCGGTACTTGCAAAAACCTGGGCTCAAAGCTCGCTCTTAGCGCAATCGGCAAATCAACCAACGCCGTCACTTCATCTAATAGTTCTGCCGGAACAATAGCATCGGCATTGACTTGATCGGCTAAAGTTTTGACCTGATTGTTTATCAGCATCCGGCGCTTATCAAAATCAGCAATCACTTTTGAGCGCTCAAGCAGCGATTCATAATTATCGGCATGATCTAGCTCATAATACTCTGGGCTATGGAAGCGATGACCACGGGTCTTTGCGCCAGTCTGATGACCTTGAATAGTCGCATCGATGACTTGCTCATCTTGCATCAAGACCACCCACTGCACCGGACGTACAAACTCTTCTCTACTCGCACCTGAACGCATACGCTTAGCAATTGGCAAATTGTCTAATGCCGTCTGGAAAATATTGGGTAATAATTCAGTCGTCGCTTGACCGTGAATGGTTTGCTCATAGCCGACGTAATCGCCTTTATCAGTATTGATCGTCGTCAGCTCGCTGGCCTCTATGCCTAAGCCTTTGGCAAAGCCCATAGCGGCACGAGTGGGATTGCCCTCGCTATCATAGGCCGCTTTAATGGCAGGGCCGCGCTTTTGCTCGCTGCGATCGGGCTGCTTATCGCTAATACCTTGAATCTGAATCGCCAAACGACGCGGCGCGGCAAAGGCTTTGATACTATCGAAGCCAATCTCTGCTTCATTTAACTGCTCGGTGACACTCGCTTGTAGCGCATCACGTAAAGGCTTTAGGCTTTTTGGAGGTAGCTCTTCACACCCCAATTCAAATAAGATGGTACTCATGGGATGCTCCTATTTATTAACTTCAGTATTAGTACTGTTATTGTTATTAGTACTGGTAGGCTGGTTTTCAGTAGAACCTTCAGTAGCCACTGTCATATCTTCTTTGGGCAAATACTTATCAATAGCGGCTTGACGGTGCGCTTCATCAGCTAACGGGAAGCCTAACCTAGCGCGTGCTTCGACATAACCAAAGGCGACCTTTCGCGCCAGCGTACGTACGCGCAAAATAAAGCGCTGACGCTCAGTGACCGAAATCGCGCCGCGTGCATCGAGCAAGTTAAAAGCATGCGACGCTTTTAGCACCATCTCATAAGCAGGTAAAGGCAAGCCTGCAGCCACCAGTTTATCCGCTTGCGCTTCATAAAAATCAAAGAACTCGCCCATCTTCGGCACATCAGCGTGCTCGAAGTTATAAGTCGACTGCTCGACCTCGTTTTGATGAAATACATCGCCATAAGTGACGCGGCCAAACTCACCATCTGCCCAAACCAAATCATACACGCTATCAACGCCTTGTACATACATCGCTAAGCGCTCAAGCCCATAGGTAATCTCGCCGGTGACCGGAAAGCACTCGATACCGCCGACTTGCTGGAAATAGGTAAACTGGGTGACTTCCATACCATTGAGCCAAATCTCCCATCCTAAGCCCCACGCACCAAGAGTAGGCGACTCCCAGTTATCTTCAACAAAACGAATATCGTGTACCAAAGGATCGATACCGATGGCACGTAAAGAGTCTAAGTACAGCTCTTGGATATTCGGCGGATTCGGTTTGAGCACTACTTGAAACTGGTAATAATGCTGCAAGCGATTGGGGTTATCGCCATAGCGGCCATCGGTCGGACGGCGTGAAGGCTGTACGTAAGCGGCGTTCCAGCGCTCAGGCCCTAGTGAGCGCAGAAAAGTCGCCGTGTGAAAGGTGCCCGCCCCAACTTCCATATCATAAGGCTGCAATACCACGCAGCCTTTGGATGCCCAATAGTTTTGTAGGGTTAAAATCAAGTCTTGAAAGCTCAAAGGATTAGAGTCTTTAGGGGAGTTTTCATTATTAGCAATACTGTCTTGGGAGGTCATAAAAAAATCACTATGAAATAAGTAGGATTAGAGCGAGCTTAACTAAAAATAGTTAAGCTTTGCTAGCTTGTTCGGCTACGCCTCTATTAACTTGCTTACCTTACTAAAAAATGGTCATTTTATCCATATATACAGTAACTATATTTATAGTATTTGATTTATAGCAACTATATTTACAGCGATATTTACTACGATTGGATTTAGCTCATACAGTTCAAAACTGTCTATATTTGACCAAAAAGAATAAGCTCATACCTTGCAAAACAAAAAAATACCCAAATGCGTAAACATTTGGGCAGGAGGAAAAGTGTGATACCGGTATCCTGTTGCGTCAGGCTTTTTGTTTTTTATAAGCTATTATTTTTATTATAGTTAATACTTCGATAATTTTATTTAGTTTGCTATTTATTAATAGGATTGGCTACCTGCTTTTGGCATGACGATCCACAATATAATGTAAATCAAGATCCCTGGAACTGCAGCACTTAGTGAAGAGATAATGACGAATAATACTCTAACCCAAGTCGGTGACCATCCTAAATACTGAGCGATACCGCCCATAACTCCAGCGATCATTTTATTATTTTGCGAGCGATGCAACTTAACTAACTTACTCAAAGTTTTTACTCCTTCTCGAGCGATTTAACTTATAAATAAGTATAGCAAGCATTTACTTTTTATCTGTTGATGCTTTAAGCGTGCTTTGTGACTTTATGATAATCAAAGTTGCCGTAACCTGTCGTAAAGTGCGGTAACTCCCTGATTTTAAATAGTTATTTCAAAATGTTTCAAGGAAAGCGATGTTACGGGTTCTTTTCGCTTAGTTTGCAAAAACCATTACCGATGACAATCGCTATTGATTTCAATAACTTGTCTATTCTCACTGCTCATTCTGTAAACTTTTACAATAACTCACCTGTATCTGCCTTCAAAGCTTTATACCATGCTATTAATTTAGCGCACAAACAGCACTGTTTGCATAACGAAGTCATGTAGGAGATATTATGATTGATACCGGTTTAATGATTGGGCATTTTCAGCCGCTACATTTAGGTCAAATGCGCAGTATTTTGGCCGCAGCGGGGCAAGCTAAAAGCCTCCATATCGTCATTACCTCTCATCCTACGCCGCATCCAGATTTCGATATTACCCTAAAAGATAAAGCGCGTTGGCTACAGATGGCTTGTGCTGACTTGCCTTTTATTCACCTTCATATTAGCCAAGAGATTGCGCTGCCTATTCATGATAGCTTTGCCGATGTCGCTATCGACGTTGCTGTAACTCAGGCCAAACTCACCCATATCATCAGTGAGTTAGAGCTTCCTACTGATACCGCGTTATTCGTCGCGGATAACCATCCTATAGCGCAAGATGAGGTCAAGTCTCAGCTTAGTATGCCGGTATTAACGACACCGCTACAGCCAGAGTTTGATTCTTTTGCTATCGCAAGCAACCCTATCGCGCATTGGTCAGCGATTCATCCAGAGGCGCGCGCCAACTATACCAAGACTGTCGCTATCGTCGGCGGCGAAAGCTCAGGCAAGACCACTTTAGTACATAAGCTTGCCAACTATTACGGCGCAAGCTTTGCTTTAGAGATGGGTAGAATTTATGTCGGTACCGATTTAGGCGGTAGCGAGATCGGCCTGCAATATAGTGATTATGGCCCTATCGCGCTCGATCATGCTGAGGCTATCCGCCAAGCTAAGATCAATGCGACCGCGCCTGTGACTATCGTCGATACCGACTTTGTGACTACCCAAGCGTTCTGTGAAGAGTATGAAGGCCGTACTCACCCTTTCGTTGACGCTTGTATTAACGAGTTTCGTTTAGACTATACGGTGATGCTTGATAATAATACGCCTTGGGTCGATGACGGTATGCGCACGCTGGGTAGCGCGGAGGCTCGCGGCCGCTTCGAACAGCTGCTACTAGATATCTTCGCTCGGCATAATATTGAACCACACCTTATCGACGCGCCAGATTACGACACGCGCTATCATGAGGCCGTTAAGTTTATAGATGGCTATATCTATGGCAAAGCATTGTAGAATCAATAAAACAGCAGTGAGTATTATTCACAATCCTAAGACATGAATAACCCCACGACTCCAATAAACGCAAGACTTAAAGGATAACTCCCCTATGCGCATTCAGTTACTAGACAACATCACTGGCAAGTGGTCGCTACAATGGATCATTATCTGGTTTATCTCAGGAGTCATAGCGCTAAGTGCAGGGTTTTGGCTTACCACTGAACATAGCACTTTAGATTGGTTTTATTTGGGTGTCTCTTTTATTGGTCTGATCTGCGTGGTGTCATTATCGTTTCGCAAAAACGTCGCGGGCAACGGCTTTGGTATGGCAGCGACCGCCGGTGAAGTAGTGGTACAAGGCACGGCAGGCTCAGTCGGCCTGATGCTAGCGCCTTTGTTTAACTTTTTCACGCATCTTTATGGCTTATTTTATTGGTCAAAGAATACCGACGCTGACGGCGACATGATCCCAAAATCGGCCAACAAGTGGGTCTGGCTCATTACTATTACCTTTATGATCATCGGCCTAGCGCTCTTCCCTACTGTCAACGCGCTACTAGCAAGCTACGGTTATGCGGTCGTCGAAAACGATAGTAGTTTGTTTTTGGGCGTGATCTCTTTTTTCTGGATTAACGTCATCGCCTTTATCCTCTCTATCACCGCACAAGCAGCGATGATTTTGCGCTACTCGTTTAACTGGTGGTTATGGATTATCTCCAACTTCGTTTGGCTCACGGTGAATCTCATGACGGGCAATTATATCTTTGCTATTCAAACGATGGTCTATCAAGTCAACTCTTTCGTCGGGCTTTATGAATGGTATCGCAGCGAGCAAGACTTAGTGAAAGTACAACGTAAATAAGATTAATTTAAATCCAAAACTAAGGCTTATTGAAGCTAGTAAAGTGGCGTATCACTTTGAGATAGTTTTGAGATAGTAACGCCCAAAGCGCTTTCTTATGACGCTAGGGTTTACTCGATAAAGTGGTAGCGCGCGCTAAATAATGCTAAAACTAAGATATAGTTATCGTTTTACCTCATAGAACAACAGTATTTTATAGACAACAACAAGGAGGTTAGTATGTCTCGTAACTCTCAATCTCATAAGCAGCAAAAGATGTCAAAACGCACACTTGAGCAGTGGCTTAGCGAATATTCGGTCAGTCACCAAAACTTAGTCAATAAAAAGATCCACTGGATGGCTGTACCGACTATTTTTGTCAGTATCTTAGGCATGGGTATGTCGTTGTCAGTTTGGATTACGTTAGTGCTAAGCGCCTTAGTGCTGCTGTTTTATATGCAGCTCTCAACGCCGCTATTTTTAGCGATGGGCATATTTATCTTGATTTGCTTATCAGTGATGGCAGCGCTACCTATCGGCTTTAAGGTCTGGGCCAGCATCTTCGTAGTCGCCTGGATCGGGCAGTTTGTCGGTCATAAGATCGAAGGTAAAAAACCCTCTTTCTTTGAAGACTTACAGTTCTTATTAATTGGTCCAGCTTGGGTGGTCAATAGCTTAATGGGTGGTAAAAATAAGCAGGGCTTAGAGCTTTCTATCTTAGATACAAGGCTACGACTTTAGCCTAGCGTCTCATCTTTACAAAGATTTTATTGCGGCTAAATAAGCAAAAAAGCGCGACCTTGTTAGCAAGATCGCGCTTTTGTTTGTCAAAAGTTACTAGTGCTTATGTGCTATTAGCGATCATACAATGTAAATCTTTTCATTTAGCTCAAGTTTAACTCCAGTTCTAACTCAAAGTCTGCACGCCGCCACCATTAACAAACAAGGTCTGACCGCTGACCCACTCTGAGATTGGCGCAGCAAAATAGAGCATAGCGCCTGCGATATCGTCCGCCTCACCTAAGCGTTTTATCGGCGTATGCGCAAGCATTTTTTCTTCAATCGCTGGCGTGAGTACTGATTTTAGCGCATCGGTGCGCGTCGCCCCTGGTCCGACCGCATTGATACGTACCTCAGGACCGAAGTCATGTGCTAGATTGGCGGCCATATGATTAACCGCCGCTTTGGAGGCGGCATAACCACTCATATTGGGATCTTTATTGACGCTCGACATTGAGGTGGTGATGACGATGGAGCCATAGCCTGATTTTTTCATATACGGCACGCAAAGCTGACACAGACGCCAAGCACTAAAGACGTTTAGCTCAAAGTCACGGCGAAAGTCATCTACTGAAATCTTAAAGGGGTCTTCTTTACCGCCACCGCCACCGCCCGCGTTGTTAATCAAGATATTGACCGTACCAAATTCGCTGACCGCTTGCTCTACCATAGCGACGAGATCCTCATCTTTTAAGATATTGCACTCGACCGCTAGGGCTTTAACGCCAAAGCTTGCGATTTCTTCGGCAGCGGCTTTGGCATCGTCCATTTTTAGATCAGCGATTACAATGTTAGCGCCCGCTTGTGCCAGTCGTAGGGCGCTTGCTTTGCCAATACCGTTAGCGCCGCCGGTGACGATAGCAACTTTATCGGTTAAGTCAAATAGCTCGTTAAACGTTTTATCTTTAAATTCTGGCATAAAAAATGCTCCTATTTTGATTAGGGCTTGTTATTAGGTGTGGGCAAACCTGCAGTGACGATTATCTTAATTTTATTGGTTTAAAACCTGTACTTTTAAAACTTGTACTTTAGATATCGCCTTAAAGGTCATTCATTAATTATGCCCTGCTAACCTCAAGTAGATGTAGCCAGTTGACTGACTTTTGTAACCTTAGCACTTTTCAGTATTGCTTCTCATTATTTTCATATCAGACTGCTTTCAAAAAAAATCCGCAACATGCAGACAAAAAAAACCCTCACTATTGATATAATAGTGAGGGTTTTTGCTATCTATCTTACAGATAATATCTATAAGATATAGTAGCCATATTTGGAGCGGGATAAGAGATTCGAACTCTCGACCCCAACCTTGGCAAGGTTATGCTCTACCACTGAGCTAATCCCGCATAGATCAAAGCGTATCATTAATTAATATTAATTACTACGTCTCGATAGGTTGGCTATTTTAGCAACTATTTTGCCGGTGTCAATATATATTTTTGAATTTTACTCATTTTTATGGCTTTTGTCATTCCTAAATTAACAGGTGTTCGATTATCTAGTTGATAATTTAGCGATTATTCATCAACGCATCTTTTAGGTTTAGCTGTGATTTTTTTATAATCCTTAGGCGCTGCCCAACTATCATATATTGCTTATACTAGAGATTTACTTACATTTGCACGTAGTAATGTTACTTTTACTGCACTGGTCTTGTTGCAGTAGGCTTATTATACTATTGCATATCTCGGATTAGATTAGATACGCTTGGCTTTATATTTGTTTCATTTTAACTTTAATCATTAGTATTAATTATTAACAGCGAGGATGTTTATTATGAAAAAATTGCTTACTACGTCACTGATGGCGGTCTCATTATCGACACTTGGACTTGTTGGCTGCACGAGTACCACTAGCACAGGTGCTGTGGGCGTCGATCGTCAGCAGCTGTTACTAGTGTCTGATGAAGAAGTGCTGCAACTTTCTGCTAAAAGCTATAATCAAGTACTACAAAAAGCCCGTCAAGAGAGAGTTTTGGACACCAATCCAGCGCAGCTTCAACGTCTAAAAAGAATTGCCAATCGTCTGGTAGGTCAAGTAAGTGTCTATCGCCCTGACGCTGCTCAGTGGAACTGGGAAGTGCATACTATTAAGTCAAAACAGCTTAATGCTTCGGTATTACCAGGCGGGAAAATCTTATTTTATTCTGGCATTATCGATCGTCTCAACTTAACCGATGATGAGATTGCTGCTATCATGGGTCATGAGATCTCCCACGCGCTGCGTGAGCACTCACGTGAACGTATCTCGCGTGAATACGCGACTCAGACAGGTATCGGGCTTGCTGCAAGTGTCTTTGGTCTCTCGCAAGGTCAAGCACAGCTAGCTGGTCTCGCAGGTGATCTAGGTTTGAGCCGTCCGCATAGCCGCACCCAAGAGTCTGAGGCCGACCAAATCGGACTTGAGCTAATGGCACGTGCTGGCTACAACCCACAAGCGGCTATTACGCTATGGCAAAAAATGCAACGTGCTAGCCAAGGCGAGCCACCACAGTTCTTAAGCACTCACCCGACTAGTGGTACACGAATCTCGCAGATGCAAGCGTTAATGCCTAAAGTGATGCCACTGTATCAAAAAGCGCGCCGTTAATTATCAATGTTAACCGCCTTAATAACAGGGTTTGAATATATATTCATGCCCTGTTTTTTATGGCGCGTGTTTTTTATGATAAAACGCAGTATCCTACGGCTCTACAACGACAGACAGCGTTTAGCATTTGCTAGCTTTGCTCTGTTATAATAGCTTTCTCTGTTTTTTGTTACCTACTTATCAAATCTACACATTACTGACTGTTGAAGGACTGTTATGACGACTACCGCACCTACTGCTATCGCCCTTAAAGAAGCGCTACAGGATTTACAGCCACAGTATCTGGACCTGATCAATGAATCTATGAATCACGCCGGTTACTTTGAGGGTAAAGAGAGTCATTTTAAGCTGACAATAGTTAGTGAAGCTTTTACAGCTAAGCGTTTGGTCGCGCGCCATCAGCTCGTCTATCAGCTAGTAGATCCGCTACTGACCTCTCAAGGCGGCACTGTGCATGCACTAGCGATTCACGCTTATACCCCTACTGAATGGCAACAGCAAACCCAAAGCCCTGAGAGCCCACTATGTGCCGGCCAAAATAAATAAGCGCTATCACTGTGTTAAATTAGCTCAGACTGACTGACTAACAATGGCTGTTACCCTACAAGGAATAGAATTCAATGAAACATCTGCATACGCTACTGGTATTTATATTAATTGGGTTATTTATCTACCAGAGCTTTTTGGTGTTGAGCGCCAATAGACGCGCGCCGCGTCCGGTGAAGATTGCCAACCATATTTTATACGCCTTAGTGATACTCTCAGGTGCTTGGATGCTAATGCAGCTGATGAGTGTCAATGCACCAGTACAGTGGGTATTTGCCAAAATTATATTGTTAGTCGCGGCGATCAGCGCTAGCGTCAAAGCCTTCAACGTCAATGCTGCGCCTAGTCAAAGTAAAGTCGGTATTCTTATCGCTGGTGTCGCGTATATAGGGATTGTTATCTTAGCTTACGCAAAACCCAGTAATTTGTTTTAATATCAGTGGATGCGCTCTTTTTAATATCATAGACGCTTTATATTTGCTATCTTAAATACCTCCTACTGGTTTAACGGAGTTTTTATGAAAACCTTTACCGCAACGGCATTACTGGCAACCGCTGGCATTTTTACTCTTTCAGGCTGTGCAACCAGTGGCAATCTCACTCCGCAATATGTACCGCCAAGCACTTATCAGAGCTATGACTGCCAAGCGCTCGCTCAAGAGTACAATCGCGTTGAGCGCTATGTTAACGCTACGCAAAAGCAGCAATCTACCCTATCTGCATCAGGGGTCGGCGTTGGTGTCTCTGCTGGGCGCTGGGGTATCTCGCCTAATATCAGCTTTGGCGTTGGTAGAAGTAACGATAATAAAGCGCGTGATGCTAAGCTATCGCGTCTATACGGCGAAGCTGACGCTATCATTCAGACAGCGCGTATAAAACGCTGTAGCTTCGCGAATGGTATTAAGATTTATGGTGAGTAATACTTTGCTCTTTTAATAGCCGCAGCTAAAGCGCTATAAATAACTTAGCGCCCGCATTAAAAAGCCAACACGTGATGAGCGTATTGGCTTTCTTATTGCTGGTAATCTAGTTATAGACCTTTTCATTGCAAACTTTGCACCCACTGTACAATCTGATCCCTAGGCAGCGCGCCTGACTGCCGAGCGAGCTCTTTGCCCCCTCGGAAAGCTACCATCGTCGGTAGACTACGAATGTTATAAGGCGCAGCTGCTTGTTCGTATTTATCAGTTTGAATCTTGGCAAACACCACTTGCGGCAGTTGAACAGCGGCCTCTTTAAATTGCGGCGCCATCATCAAGCAAGGCTGACACCAGCTGGCCCAGAAGTCTACTACCGTTAACACTTCATTTTTTTGAATGACTTTCTTGACCGTTTGCGCGGTTAACTCCTGCGGGCTATTGGTCAATAAGGGCTCTGCGCATTTACCACAATTGGGCGCAGCGCTGAGACGATCCCTTGGCAGACGATTGGTCGCTTGGCAATTGGGGCAAACGATATGCAAACTCTCGGTACTCATAAAATAATCCTCTTTTATTTATTATCTTTTCTGTGATTTGTTTATACTGCAAATGACAAAGCTTAGCTCGAATTATTATTTTAATTTTTTAAAATCGCTTCTTCTATAGCTTTTTCTTAGCCGAGCCACTATAGACATAACTCATAGGTTTTGGTCCAGGTAAGTATTCTTTGTTTAAATCCTCGATACTAAAGCCGCCCGCTGTAATCAGCGCGGCGATATCACGGTCTAGATGACAGCCGCCTGCCATAGGTTTCCATAGTGGTGTCAGACGGCGCTGCCAACGCTCTACGCTCGCATCTGGCGCGAGACCATGCTCACAAAACAGCAGCCGACCTTGAGGTTTGAGTACCCTTGCCATCTCTTTGAGCGCCGGTATCGGATCCTCAATGCTGCATAAGGTAAAGGTCATCACGATAGTATCAAAACGCGCGCGCTCTGCATCAATGCCATAGATATCCGCGGCGATGGTCTCGACAGGAATATCAATCTGCTCCGCCCGTTTATATGCCAACGTCTGCATTTGCGCAGCAGGATCAATGCCGATAATAGAAGTTACTTGACTGGCATCATAAAATTCTAGATTAAGACCGCTACCGATGCCAATCTCTAGCACCTCCCCTGTCGCTTGTGGCACGATTTTGGCGCGCGCTTTCATCACTTGACCCGTACCGCACGCCATATCGATCATCTTGGGTAGTACATACTGCTGATAGATATTCATAGATTTTTCCTTATATGAGGGTTATCAACAATCATATAATTATAGTCTATACCTTTACCATTACTATATAGTTGATGGCTTATGAGTACCGCAGATGAATAAGGCTATAACTATACCTTACAAGTATTGATACCCAGCAAGGAATAAAGCACGCAAGAGCGGAATAAACCGGTAAGCAGGGGTATCAAGCCAATAATGCCCCATAAGCTTTGATAATAAAACCCTAACGCAATAATGACTACACCCGCGATGATACGTATCGTTCTATCGGTACGACCCACATTAATTTTCATAACTTACTCCTTAAGATAATAAAATGGATATGACGACGCTATAACATATTAGAAGCTATAACGCATTAATAGGCACTTTTAGATAGCGAACGCCATTGACCTCAGGCTCTGGAAAACGCCCGGCATCAATATTGACTTGTACCGAGGGTATAATCAGTCTTGGCATGGCAAGGGTGGCATCACGGCGCTCACGCATCTGCACAAACTCCGCTTCATTGATCCCGTTTTTGACATGAATGTTGCCTAGCTTTTGCGCAGCAACAGTGGTACTAGGACAATGCTGCCTACCTTGACTAGGATAGTCATGACACAGATAAATCATCGTATCCTCTGGTAGAGACAAGAGCTTTTGGATAGAACGGTAGAGCGTCTTGGCATCGCCGCCTGGGAAATCACAACGAGCCGTGCCCACGTCTGGGGCAAAGATCGTATCGCCGACAAACACTACGCTCTTTTCATTATCAGTAGCCACATAAGCCATATCCGCAGGCGTATGCCCTGGGACGTGTAGAACGCTTATCTCGATACCACCTAACTGTAAAACACTATCTTCATCGGTCAAGATATCGAACTGGCTGGCATCGGTGCGAAAGCTGGTATCGAAGTTATAGACTTGCTTAAATATTTTTTGTACCTCAGTGATATATTTGCCGATGACTAACTGGCCGCCAAGCGCTTCTTTAACATGAATGGCTGCGGATAAGTGATCGGCATGAGCATGAGTTTCGATAATATAAACCAGCTGCCAATCCTTACTACGTATGAACTCAAGCACTTCATCGATGCTGTCTGTGCGCGTCCTACCCGACTTGGCATCAAAGTCCAATACCGGATCGACAATCGCACATAGCTGCTGATCGCTATCCGCTAAGACATGAGTATAAGTTTCGGTATCCTGATGTAAAAAAGAATGTACTTGCATGCTTACCTCGTTTTATTGATGATTCATTTATTAAGAATTTATTGTCTTTATAACGCTTAACTCTATAGTCCTAATATAACATCCATACCACTATTTATAAATTTATATAATGTAATTTATGATAATATAGTTTATTATAAAGCGTCTGAGCTTATTGAATGTTAGAATACTGATAACTAATCTTTGATGACGGCCAGACATTACTAGCCTTTACCAGCTACTATAGTAGTCATATGGCCAAAATTTCTATCAATAAGATAATCGTGATATCCCAAGGAGATTACTCTGACTACTTCTACCTTAGATAAGAGGTCATCGAACCATATAACGGATGCTTCCACGCAGGATTTGGCAGCTATTGACTTAGCCAAACAGATGCAGCAGTCCTCACAGCAAGCTAGCCAGTTGCTCAAGTCACTATCGCACCCCGATCGCTTATTATTACTTTGTCAATTAACCCAGGGCGAGTACTGCGTAAGCGAGCTTGAGACTTTAGTCGGTGTCGGTCAACCGAGCCTATCGCAGCAACTTGGCATCCTGCGTAAAGACGAGCTAGTAGCGACGCGCCGCGAAGGTAAGCAAATTTACTACCGTATTGCAAGCGAGGATGCTTTGGCGGTATTGCAGCTACTATATCAGCGCTTTTGTGCTAAAGACGACTAAGACCCGCTAAACCCTTGATAGCTATCAATTTCATATTAGAGCTTGTTGAACAGAGATTAGGATAATGGCGTACTGATATGGCCTCTATTGCCACCCGTCTAATACCCGCTTGGCTGCGTCACTACTCGCTTGCCGCTTTACCTGCTGATGTGATTGCCGGACTGGTAGTCGGAATCTTAGTCATTCCGCAAAGCTTAGGTTATGCGGTGCTCGCCGGCCTACCCCCTGTGTATGGTTTATACGCGGCTATCGTGCCCGTTATCGTTTATGCGTGGATCGGCTCGAGCAATGTACAAGCGGTCGGTCCCGTGGCGATCACTGCGATTATGACCGCTAGTGCTTTGAATACTTATGGCGATCAAGGGCCTGAGCAATATGTACTGATGGCAAGCCTGCTCGCCCTAATGGTAGGCGCGTTATTATGGATTGCAGGTTGGCTAAAGCTTGGCTGGATTATGCAATTCATCAGCCGCGGTGTCTCCGCAGGCTTTATCAGCGGCGCGGCAGTACTCATCTTTGTCAGTCAGCTCAAATACCTCACCGCTATCCCAGTCACTGGTAATAGCTTGATAGGTTACTTATCCAGCTTACAGCAGTTTGCGCAGCAGCTGCACCCGCTGACCTTAGCTATTGGTGTCGTCTCCTTTGTATTACTAGTCGCTAATCGTTATGGCGGCAAGTGGCTTTGGCGCTCTTGGCTATCGGCGGACTATGCCAAGTGGGCTGAACGCTTGTTTCCGCTTATTTTATTAATAATCGCTATTGTACTCAGCGTGGTCGGTCACTGGTCCGCTCATAACGTCGACACCATCGGTAGCATTCCGCAAGGCTTACCAAGCTTGACGCTACCGCATCTGCCAGACTTTCGTGAAGCAGCTAATCTGCTACCAACCGCAGGACTGATGGCGCTGATCGTGTTCGTTTCTAGTAGCTCGGTTGCCAGTACCTATGCGCGATTGCGCGATGAGAGCTTCGATGCCAACCGCGAGCTGATCGGCTTGGGACTGGCGAATATTGCAGGCGGCCTGTTCCAGAGCTTTGCAGTAGCTGGCGGCTTTTCACGCACGGCGATTAATGCCGACTCAGGTGCTAAGACTCAGCTGGCAAGCTTCGTAACGGTCGCGGTGATGGTCGCGGCTTTAATATTCTTTGGTCATGTACTTGCACCCCTACCTTATGCGATTCTTGGCGCAATTATTATGGCCTCTATTATCGGTCTAATAGATATCGCAACCTTAAAATCCGCTTGGCAGCGCGATCGCTTGGATGCTGCTAGCTTTATTGCAGCATTCGCAGGGGTATTGATATTTGGTCTTAATACGGGTCTAGTTATCGGCTTAATGGTGTCCTTTGCTAGCCTGATTTGGCAATCAAGTCATCCGCACGTAGCTATCGTCGGTCAACTGGCAGAGACCGGGCACTTTCGCAATATCCACCGCCATAGCGTCGTCACTTATGAGCATCTATTGATGATCCGTATCGATGAGAGTTTGTTCTTTGGTAATACTGACTCTATTCATCGCCGCATTCTGCAAGCGACCAAAGACTATAGCGACGCGCATGAGATTATCTTAATTATGTCAGCAGTCAATCATATTGATCTTACCGCGCAAGAGATGCTGATTACCTTAAACAGAGAGCTTGCCGCTGATAATAAGCATCTGCATTTTAGCTTTATCAAAGGCCCTGTAATGGATAAGATTGAGCATACGCCATTGATTACTGAGCTATCAGGGCAAGTATTCTTGAGCACCAACGCGGCGGTAACTGCTCTAAAAGATCTGTAATCATTCAATTTTTTAGTAATAACCATACTTTATTGTTATTATAGTCTTATCTCTTATATTTACAGTGCATATCGCTTTACAATAAACCGTGACTGACCACGTTTAGACCCTTTTAACTTTCTTGAGACAACCGACCGAATTTATGACTGACAACCTTACGATTTATAAGCAAATATATCCATCGCAATGCGCGAAGCTTGCCCAGCTAGGCTATCGCTCAGTCATCAATATTCGCCCTGATGATGAGCATATCACACAGCCGACGAGCCTTGATTTAGCAAGTGCTAGTCAGCAAGCCAATTTAGCTTATCAGCATTTGCCATTCGATGATGAGCGTCTAAGTAAGCTGACGGTTGAGCAATTTGCTAGCTTTTATCACGCCTTCCCCAAACCAATATTGATGTTTTGTGGGACAGGCGCGCGCGCCAAACTCTTATATCAAAGCGCTTTGATGCAAGGTCTGCTATAAACGTTACATAGCTTATCTTTTATTCCAAAGCGTTTCATCCTACCCTATTTACTCAATTTCCAAGCCACTAAACCCTCTATACAGACAATAAAAAAGGAGCTCGTATGAGCCACGAAATCAGCATTACCGGTCAAATCACGCCTGATCAAGTCCCTATGATCGCCGAAAATGGCTTTAAAACCATTATTAACAATCGTCCTGATGGTGAAGAGCCCAACCAACCAACCAGTGCTGATATTGAGGCCGCTGCAAAGGAGGCAGGGCTGGCCTATAAAGAGGTATCATTTGCCGGTAGTGAGCTCAATCAAAACCACGTGGAAGAATTTGCAGACTTTTTTAATCAAGCTGAGCAGCCGATCTTAATATTCTGCCGTACCGGTAATCGCTCAACAGGCATTTATGAAGCGGCTAAGCAGATGGATTTGTTAGATGACTAATGCTTGATGACTAATGCTTAATGACTAAGATAACCTAACTCTACACCTGAACATAAAAACGCCCTTTCAAATCTGAATGGGCGTTTTTTATTACTTGATACTTGTTTTATGGCTTGATAAATATTAAGCAATTAAAGGTTAGACAATCAAAGCAAGACTATTTGAGATCACTCACGCTTTTCATAGCACGCAAGATAGAATTTGATATACGCTATAAAGCTCTAGAACGAATAAAACAAGGATAGTATTAGGGTCTGTTGAACATTCGACCGTGGCACTGACAGAGACTATTTTTTAGACGATTCAAAGGTAAAAATATCTAGTTTAGTCATTCTAAGCGGATATTTTTAGCAAAGGAGCGGCAAAAAAGAGTCCTGTCTCTACGAGCTGATACTAAAATCGCTCTATTCGTTGTAAAAATCTAGCCGAGGCATCTGCATTACCTGCGATTTTTACCTAGACTAGAACCATTTTAGTTATCAGCAGTGCCTTCTTGTGAATGTTCAACAGACCCTAGTAAAATGCTATTTGCTTGTGTTATCTTCAGTCGCATACGATAAGTGATCTTACAAGGACTGTTTTATGAATAATATCGCCTTAGCGCTATTGCCGTTAGCGCTTGCTTACATTATGTTCACTTTAGGCACAGGGCTAAAATTAAGCGATTTCAAGGTCATCAGCGCTTATCCCAAAGCTTTTTTTGTCGGGCTAGTGAATCAAGTTATCTTAGTACCATTAGTCGCTTTAGCAGTAGTATTAATCACTATGCCGCCGCCAACTATCGCCTTCGGCATTATGCTTATTAGCTTCTGTCCGGGCGGTGTGACCAGTAACATGCTGACCTATTATGCCAAAGGTAATGTAGCGCTCTCTATCGCGCTTACCGGCGTCGTCAGTTTATTATCAGTCGTCACGCTACCCATACTGATTACCTTAGCGTTTGATTACTTCATGCAAGATCAAGCCGGCTCTATTAGCGCGCTGAAGATCGGGCTGGTGATGTTCTTATTGACCACCCTACCCGTCACTTTAGGTATGTTGGCTCGCCGCAAATTCACAGGCTTTATGGAGCGCAGAGGCAATATCCTAAACGCTATTGCTAGTCTATTATTTGTGCTAGTGGTCTTAGCGGCAGTGGCCTCTAACTGGGCACTACTCAAATCACAAGCGACGGCAATCGGCTTCGAGCTTATCGCTATTATCGTCATCTTATTTGCGCTGAGTATGGTGATAGCTAGAGCCTTCAAGCTAAATTGGTTCGATACTAAAACTATCTCTATAGAAACCAGCATTCAAAACAGTACCACGGCCATTACGCTTGCACCCATCATTATGGGAACAGCAGCGGGTCTGCCAGCTATCGCTTTGCCTGCTGCGGTGTATGGCGTGCTGATGTACCTAGTCGCTCTCCCAGTCATTGCTATGATTCGCAATAAAAACCAGCTTAAACCGGGTTAAAATGAACGCCCATAAAAAAAGACCACCTCATATATGAGGTGGTCTTTTTGCTGGTTTGCTCAGTTGATTAAATGTACATTTATTGCATGACCAAATACTCAAAAGCGCTCAAAGCGGCTTTCGAACCTTCACCCATAGCAATATTAATCTGCTTAAACGGCACCGTCGTGACATCACCACAAGCAAAGATACCTTTGCGATCGGTACGGCATTTTTCGTCAATCTCAATCTCGCCAAAGCGGTTTAGATCGACAAAGCCTTTGATAAACTCCGTGTTCGGTACTAAGCCAATCTGTACAAACACCCCTGCCAAATCACGCTCATGGGTCTCGCCTGTACTACGATCTTCAAAGACGATAGAGCTGACTTTACCATCAGTGGCTTTGATCTCTTGCGTTGCCGCGCTAGTGATGAATTCGATATTGTCTTTCTCTTTGGCTTTATTAATGAGTACCTGATCGGCTTTTAATTCTTCAGCGAATTCTAGAACGGTGACGTGCTTGACGATACCGGCCAAATCAAGCGCCGCTTCGATACCTGAGTTACCACCGCCGATCACTGAGATGTCTTTATCTTTAAAGAAAGGACCATCACAGTGCGCACAGTAAGCTACGCCTTTACCGATGTTTTCTTCCTCACCAGGGACGCCAAGCTTACGCCACTGCGCACCAGTCGCAAGGATAATACTACGGGTTTCAAACTGCTCGCCAGTATTAAGATGGATGCTGTAGTTTTCTTCCTCAGTCTCATCGATCTCTTTGACCGTTACATGCTGCTTAAGGGTAATATTATACTCTTGTAGATGCTTCTCAAAGTCCGCTGATAAGTGCGTGCCTGTAGTCAAAGGCACCGAGATTAAGTTCTCGATGTCCTGCGTATCTTTAACCTGACCACCAATACGATCGGCAACCATGGTCACTTTTAGACCCTTACGCGCAGTATAAATGGCTGCGGCAACCCCAGCAGGACCGGCACCGATGATAGTGACGTCTTGCTGCTCTAATTGCTCGCTATCATCGCTACCTTCGCTTAATAAGTCAGGGAACTGCTCTTGTAACTTCTCGATCAGTTTAGCGGTATCAATAAGGCCATTAGCAAAAGGCTTACCGTTTAAGAAAACCGCCGGTACGCCTTGGATATTATTGGCTTCTACTTGCTCTTGGAATAGCGCGCCATCGATCATCTCGTTACTGATATCATCGTTCAGTATGGCGAACTGGTTCAACGCTTGCACCACTTCTGGGCAACTGTGGCAAGAGAGTGACACATAAGTCTGAAACTGTAGCGGTTTATTAAAGCGCTTCACTAGTTTCTGGATGCCTTCATCAAGCTTAAGCGTATGACCACCGGCCTGCAGTATCGCTAAGATAAGCGAAGTAAACTCGTGACCGCCTGGAATACCACTAAAGACGATACCGTTATCTACTATAGCGCCATCGGCATGGCTACGCACCGCAAAACTGATTGGGCTTGGTAAGCTGCTATCGATATAATCCGCTTGGTCCAGCTCAAAATTAATCTTATCAGTTGTTCCGGCTATCTTAGTTAAAAAGTCGACTAGCTCGCTACGTTTTTCGTGCTCGCCTGTACCCAAAACAAAACTAATAGGACGAGTCATATTTTCGCTATAGCTTTTCACCGCGTCTAATAAACTTTGGTCTATCATGGTTAATCCTCTTTTTATAATATAAAAATACTGATTTCATTCGGTTAAAGTTAGAGTATCGGGCTTAATTAGGCTTTAATTTTAGCTCGCTAATACACTGCCACCCTTAGGCTACTAACTTTTGATAAAGCTATTATCGGACGTTTTAGAGCCATGAACAAGCGGATAAAGCCAAACTATATGTTTTATAAAACAAATCATAAGACGTATATCATATAGTAATTTAAACCTATTATTGATAAATCACCCTAGAACCTAGCCTTTTATTTCGCTACAATCGAAGAGGTGATAAGAGAAATGACTGATTTTAAAAGCAATCAATCTTCTAAATGAAGTGCTTTTATGACCGTAACTCTTAGCGCTCTAGAGTCTTAAATTCATTAATGGTTTTAATCACTATGCGTCAATAGTCGTTTATGACGACTTCACGCTTACTAACAAGGATGAAAACATGAGAAAGACTGATACCCTGCAAGATAATAGAGAAATTATTGACGAGCTTAGACAAAAAGACAGCCACTTCGCGGTGATATTTGATGAGCATACCCAGCTCGATGAGCAAATTAATAGGCTGGAGAAAGACCGCGTCACACAAGCGAGCTGGGACGATAAAATTGAGCAGATGAAACGACGAAAGCTGCAGCTTAAAGATGAGATTTATAGAGTCATTGATAAGAACAAATTACAGTCACACGCTTAATGATGACTCAAGACCAATAAAGACCTTTTCCCAGTCATAAAGAACAGCAAATAAAGATAAAAAAGCCCTCATCAAACTATGCTGATTGAACTGACCCCCAAATGTTGGACGGTTTATTTTATAACAAGGACTGAGTTCTGTATTGCACAGGACTCAGTCCTTTTAGTTTGAGTTGAATACGCTCATGATTGTAATAATGCATATACTCATGAATCTGTTTCTCTAACTGCTCAATCGTTTTCGGTTTTTCAATATAAATCGTCTCGCACTTCAGCGTACCGAAGAACCCCTCCATCAGTGCATTATCTAAGCAGTTGCCTTTTCTGCTCATACTTTGCTTAATACCATGCTGTTTAAGCGTCTTGTT